>CAMCAY010000037.1 GCA_945872815.1 Chitinophaga pinensis | reverse complement strand
TGATTTTGTCAACTCCTTTCTATCGTATTTACTTCAATCTTTATGCTGGTAGGTTGCTCTCCAGCAAAGCCTACTTCCTCATGGATTGATAATGTAAAATTCAACAGTTGAAAAAATAAAATCACCAACTATTTTTGACTACATTACCTATAATAAGAACGTTTTTTTATTGAGAAAGATTTGTATAACTATGCTCTTGCTTTAGCTTTTACAGCGATTTTGGCCTTAGCGACACTTTTGGAAACTACTTTCACAGCTGAGCTTTTGGCATTTTTTGGTTCTGCCTTCTTCACAATAGCTTTAACAGGTGCTTTAACTTCTGGTGTTTTTTTTACCGCAATTTTAGCAGCAGGCTTTGTTACAGAACCTTTTTTAGATGATTTCTTTAATGCTGCATCAATGGCCTTGCTTAATTCTTCGTAAGTAGGTTTTGATACCATTGTACCATTTACAAAGAAAGTGGGAACATCTTTTACTCCCCTATCAATACCTTCTTTCAAATCACCTTGAACTTGCCAACCATAAGTAGCATTTACCAAATCATCCAGGAATCGCTTGTTTTTTACTCCTGCTTCCTTTGAATGTAATTTCAAACTAGTAGTTCCTAAGTTTCTTCTGTTTGCAAAAAGTATATTATGCATTTCCCAGAATTTACCCTCTTGAGCAGTTGCAACTGCCGCTTCACCAGCCTTCAAACTGCGCTGATGAATTTTCGTCAATGGAAAATGACGAAAGTTAAACCTAATTTTACCATCGTAATCCTGCAATAACTGCTTCACTACCTCATTTGCCTTCGCACAAACCTCGCTTTCGTATTCACCAAATTCCTCTAATGTAACTTCTGCCTTTGGGTTACCAACAAAAACATCTCTAGGCTCAATAATTTCTACAACTTCTTTTTTAAATGCCATTTCAATACTATTTTAATGATATCAACTATAAAAACAATAAAACATGAAAATTGTTTATATTAGCTAATTAAATAATGGATACGAATGAAGATAAGGGTTTTTAACTCTAAAAGAAAATGATTTTAAATATAACATTAAACGTAATTTATAAATAATTGAATTTCTATTATTTAGCGAATTTAAAATTTTGTTATAATACATTTTTAATTACAGGATTTTCATTTCTGAAAACAACCAAACCATCAAACACATCAACTACAACAGGTAATGATTTTTCTATAACTCCGGCAAGAATACGTTTACTCAGTTGATTGATTATTTGTTTTTGAATCAATCTTTTCAAAGGCCTTGCACCAAATTGTGGATCAAAACCATTTTCTGCCAGGTACTCCAATACGTAATCACTGAATTGTAAGTTTATTCCGTTTTTGTTCACTAATTTTTTAAGTTCATTTAGTTGTAAACTGATGATGTTTTTGATATCATTTTTCATCAGTGGCTGGAATAGGATGATTTCATCTATCCTGTTCAAAAACTCCGGTCTGATTGTTTGTTTTAAAATTCCAAAAACTTCTATTTTTGTTTTTTCAACAACTAACTGTTTGTTATTATCGGTCACTTTCTCAAAGTTATTTTGTATCGTTTCACTTCCCATATTGCTGGTCATGATGATGATTGTATTTTTAAAATTCACCACACGCCCCTTGTTATCCGTTAATCTTCCATCATCCAATACTTGCAATAGAATATTGAATACATCAGGATGCGCTTTTTCAATTTCATCCAACAAAACGACTGAATATGGTTTTCTTCTTACTGCTTCAGTTAATTGCCCTCCTTCATCATAACCTACATACCCCGGAGGTGCTCCTACAAGTCTGCTAACAGAGTGTTTTTCCTGGTATTCACTCATATCTATCCTTGTCATCATACTGTCATCATCAAAGAGATAATCCGCCAAAGCTTTTGCTAATTCGGTTTTACCAACACCGGTTGTTCCCAAAAAAATAAATGATCCTATCGGCTTTTTTGCATCCTGCAAACCCGCCCTGCTTCTTCTGATGGCATCTGACACAGCTTCAATAGCTTCTTCCTGACCTACAACTCTTTTGTGTAATTCATCTTCTAAACGCAATAATTTTTCACGATCGCTTTGCATCATCTTAGAAATAGGTATTCTCGTTGCTTTCGCAACACTATCAGCAATATCTTCTGCATCCACTTCTTCTTTCAATAATCTCTTTTCTGAAAGCTCATCTAATTTTTCAGTATAAGAAACAATTATTTCTTCCTGATTCTTAATTTTACCATATCGAATTTCAGCAACCAACCCATAATCTCCATTTCTTTCGGCTTGCTCAGCTTCTTGTTTTAAAACTTCAATAGTGGCTTTTCCTGTTTGAATCTTTTCTACTATTTCTTTTTCTTGCTTCCATTTAGCCATGTAGGTATCCCTTTCAACAGCTAGGTTAGCTATTTCAGTGTTCAGTTCTTTTAGCTTAACGTCATCTTGCTCTCTCTTGATAGCTTCTCTTTCTATTTCCAATTGACGAATTTGTCTTTCAAGTTTGTCAAGCTCCTCTGGCATTGAATTAATTTCCAATCGAAGCTTGGCGGCACTTTCATCAATTAAATCAATTGCCTTATCGGGTAAAAAACGATCAGAGATATATCGATGAGAAAGCTCTACTGCTGCAATGATAGCCTCATCTTTTATCCTCACATGATGGTACGTCTCGTACTTGTCTTTGATTCCTCTTAAAATAGAAATAGCATCTTCAATACTAGGTTCATCAATCAATACTTTCTGAAATCTTCGTTCCAGCGCTTTATCTTTTTCAAAGTATTTCTGATACTCATTTAATGTAGTAGCACCTATTGCTCTTAACTCACCCCTTGCAAGAGCTGGTTTAAGAATATTGGCTGCATCCATTGCCCCATCTCCACCACCTGCCCCAACCAGTGTATGAATTTCATCGATAAATAAAATAATTTCACCATCGCTTCCGGTAACTTCTTTTACAACAGATTTAAGACGTTCTTCAAATTCTCCTTTGTATTTGGCTCCCGCAATCAAAAGCCCCATATCCAAAGCATAAATGATTTTTGACTTTAAGTTTTCGGGTACATCTCCGTTTACAATTCTCATGGCCAAACCTTCCGCAATCGCTGTTTTACCAACACCAGGCTCACCAACTAATATTGGATTGTTTTTTGTTCTTCTGCTTAAAATATGCAATGTCCTTCTGATTTCTTCGTCCCTTCCAATAACAGGATCTAGTTTTCCAATTCGAGCCATTTCAATCAAATTCTTTGCATATTTATTTAAGGCGTTGAATGTATTTTCCTGTGTTTGAGATGTAACAGTTGATCCTTTTCTTAATTCTTTAATAGCAGTAATTAAACCTTTCTCAGTAAGACCTGTATCTTTTAAAACAACAGCGGTATTGTCTTTTCCCATTACAATAGCAAGAAGTATGTGTTCAGGCGTTATAAATTCATCCTGAAATTGCTTCAATACTGAACCTGCCCTTAACAACATTGCATTGGCTTCTCTACCTAATGATTGACCGGATTCAGTATTGGTTTGAGGTAATTTAGAAAGCAAGTCATTTAATTTGGACTCCAATAAATTAATGGTGACATTGTTCTTTTTAAGCAAATATTCAATAGGAGATTCTTCTGTTTCAAGAAGTACTTTCAAAATATGTTCTGTCTCAATGTTGGGATTTTTTTGATTAAAAGCCAACTGCTGGGCCTTTTGAACAGCCTCAGAAGCT
Organism: Chitinophaga pinensis; assembly: GCA_945872815.1. Lineage (GTDB taxonomy): Bacteria > Bacteroidota > Bacteroidia > Chitinophagales > Chitinophagaceae > Ferruginibacter > Ferruginibacter pinensis_C. The sequence continues at coordinate 17,005 of CAMCAY010000037.1, read as the reverse complement.
TTTATAGTAAAATTATTGAAATTCATAAACTTGATTTTTATTTAATCATTTGCAGCAAAATAGAATCCAAACCAATTTGTATGCGATAATGTCATTCTTTATCTATCAAAACTGACTTTGTTGCAGGCAAATTGAAAAGAAACTGAAATAATAGCATTCTTACAAAAGGGATTTAGATTCTGTATACTGATATACCATTAAAACAATAAAATTAAATTCATAGTTTTGACTAATCTATTTCCAATAACAGTATGAGAAAAATCATTCTTCTAATTATCATTAATGCTATTTCAACAATAATAATTGCCCAAACCAAAAATCATTTTTTTAAGGGAATGTATATTCAATGGGGTTATAATACGGAGTGGTATACAAAAAGCAATATTCATTTTAAACTTAGCAATGGTAGTAACTTTATTGTTCATAATGTAAAGGCAAATGACAAACCGGATTTTGATGCGATTTTAAAAAAACCTTTTGAAATTTCAATCCCGCAGTATAATTATAGATTTGGATTTTATCTAAACGATAAAAAAACAAAATCAATAGAATTGAATTTCGACCACGCAAAATATGTTGTAACAAACTATCAAAAAGTTCGAGTAACAGGAATAATCAATAATCAATCAGGTATTAATGACGGACTTCAAATTGATGCGGACAGCATTTTAAATCCTGCAACATTTTTTCACATGGAGCATACAGATGGTGCTAACTGGTTACATATTAATTATACCCAACAACGCATTTTGCTAAACAACAAAAACAAAAGTCATCCGCTTATCAATTTAATATATAAAATTGGAGCAGGAATTAATATCCCTAGAACCGATTTTACTTGGAAAGGCGATAGGTACAACAACGATTTTCATGTAGCAGGTTACAATGCAGGAATCGAAGGCGGTTTCAGATACTTTCCCTTTAAACATTTTTTCTTTGAAGCAACCGGAAAAAGTGGATATGTCAGATATGTTAATGCTCTTGCTAATACTACTAAAATCAAAAACAGTAGATTAAGCCATGGATTCGGTTATTTTGAATTAATTGGACTAATTGGATACGACATCAATTTTTAAATTAAAAAAATGTTTGAAAATAAAAAAGAAAGATTAGCTCCTACATCTACTTACAGAAAAAGAAAAACACTGAGTGCCATCATAGCATTTGTAGTAATGACCGTCAGTCTTTTCATAGGAGTAATAGGATATAAATTTACAGTTCCAGAATTTGACTGGTACGATAGTTTGTTAAATGCATCCATGATTTTAAGTGGAATGGGGCCGGTTATTGATGCAAAAATTGTTTTGACTAAATCAGCGAAATTATTTGCTTCCTTTTATGCATTATTTAGTGGTATTACTTTTCTTACCACTTTTGGAATTTTAATAGCACCTGTTTTACACCGTTTCTTTCATAAATTACACTTAGAGAAAGAAGGGGATTAATTTTCTACCAATTCGCTACATGAATAAAACAGACATCAGTCATTTTATAAAATCAACTGCTACGCAACTGGGATTTGATTTTTGTGGTATTGCCAAAGCTGTTCCATTGAATGAAGATGCGAAAAGGTTGGAAAACTGGTTAAATAAAAATATGCATGGCTCTATGAGTTACATGCAAAATCATTTTGACCTGAGAATAGATCCTACAAAACTTGTACCGGGTGCTAAATCTGTTATAACTGTTTTACAAAATTATTATACAGAGGATAAACAAAATGAAAATGCACCCATCATTTCAAAATATGCTTTTGGAGAAGATTATCATCATGTAATCAAAGAAAAATTGCATCATTTTCTTTTTATAATTAAAAATCAATTAGGTGATGTTAACGGAAGAGGATTTGTTGATAGTGCTCCCGTTTTAGAGAGAACCTGGGCATACAAATCAGGATTGGGATGGATAGGCAAAAACGGAAATTTAATTAATAAAAAACAAGGTTCTTTTTTCTTCATTGCATCTTTAATTATTGATGTTGAAATGGAATACGATGACCCAATTGCAAAAGACTATTGCGGCAATTGCACAAAGTGTATTGACCAATGCCCAACAGAAGCTATTTTACCTGACAAAGTGATTAATGGCAGTAAATGTATTTCCTATTTTACAATTGAATTGAAAGATGCCCTCATCCCAGATAATATGAAAGGCAAGTTTGAAAACCAATTTTTTGGATGTGACATTTGCCAGGACGTATGTCCATGGAATCGATTTTCTAAACAAACCAATGAAAGTAGTTTTAAACCAATTGATGAAATCTTGCATTTCAGTAGAAAAGATTGGGAAGAAATCACAGAAGAAAAATTTAAAATAATATTCAAAGACTCTCCTATCAAAAGGGCCAAATACAGCGGAATCAAAAGAAACCTACATTTTATTAATCAAACCGGCAATGACTGAATCAATACAAAAACTATATCAGATTAGTCTAAAAGAAAAAAGAAAAATCATTGGATTGATGAGCGGCACCTCTTTTGATGGTCTGGATATAGCATTGTGTGAGATTAGTGGCAATGGGAAAAATACTCAATTACAATTACTGAATTTTACAACATACCCTTACACTTTAGATTTCAGGAGAGAACTGTCTTCTGTTATTTCCAAAAAAAATATTGACATGCCTTTGCTATGCAAAATGAATGCATCAATCGGTATTAATCATGGTATTATGGTTAATAACATGTTGGATAAATGGGGGATTTCCAATAATGAGATTGACATCATTGCAAGTCATGGGCAAACAGTATTTCATGCACCCGCTACTTTATTTAATCACGAAATCAATAGCACTCTTCAATTGGGAGATGGCGACCATATAGCAATACAAACAGGCATCATCACTATCAGCGACTTTCGCCAGAAGCATATTGCGGCCGGAGGTGAAGGCGCTCCTTTAGCTACATTTGGAGATTATCTTCTTTTTGCTGACAACAAAAAAGACAGAATTCTATTAAACATTGGAGGCATTGCAAATTTTACATTTATCCCATCAAATGCAGATTTCAAGAATGTTATTTCCACTGATACAGGACCGGGTAATACCTTAATGGATCAATTAATTCGACATAAGTATTCTGATAAATTGTATGATAACAATGCAGAAATTGCGCTAAAAGGCAAAGTAAATGAACAGCTATTTTCAACTTTATTTGATCATCCTTTTTTTCTACAACCATTTCCCAAAACTACAGGACCCGAATTATTTAACATAAATTTCATTCAAAGTTGCATTGAAAAAAGCAATACAATAAATATTCCTTTTGAAGACATCATGGCAACTTTAAATAAACTAACGTCCACGAGTATATGCAAAGCCATTGATTTTTATATAAATGAAAGTACCGATTATGAAATATTAATAAGCGGTGGCGGAATACACAATCCCCTGTTGATGAAATCTATTCAAACACATTTCGGCGAAAACCATATAAAGAAATTTGAAGAATTAAATTTTAACCCCAATGCTAAAGAAGCCTTGTTGTTTGCAGTATTGGCAAATGAAATGATTGCAGGAAACAAAGAAATTTTTGAAGAAGGAACCAAAGCGATGCCTAATGTCAGCATGGGTAAAATAAGTTTCCCTGATTGAAGATGAAGTTTTATATCACTCTTACTCCCACCTAAAAACCTTTACGGCAACTCCATAGGCAACTATACCCCACAATATTAGTATCCCAATTTCACCTTTTACTTGCCACAAAGACTGGCCTTCAAAAGCCACACTTCTTAGAGCTGTATTCAAATGAGTAAGTGGCAGTGCTTTTGAAATAGGTTGTAGCCATGTAGGAAATGCATCCGCAGAAAAAAAAGTACCCCCAAGTAAAAACTGAGGCAACGTAATCAGATTAGCAAATGGAGGAATGGTGCTATCTGTTTTAGCCACTCCACTAACAATAAAACCGAAACCCATAAAAACCACCAGCCCAATAAAACTCAAAATCATCATGTCGAAGAATGTTCGAAAGTGATGAATAAGTGTAAACCCAAAACAAAAATACCCTACCAAAATAATTACGACAGCTGTGATTAATTGAAATATCACTCTACTCAAGCCCTCCCCTAAAATGATGAATGTTCGATTGATTGGAGTGGCGAAAAATCTTTTTAAAACCAAGGTGTTTCTTAAATTAAAAAACATAAAAGCAACTCCAAATACTCCTGCACTCAACAATGAAAAACCCAATTGACCGGGCAAGATAAAATCAATTGTTTTATATTCCCTTACAGTAACAATATCGTTTACAGGATTAAAATCAAAATGGGCATAACTTAATCGATCTTTGTATACACGATTACTAATTTCGTTATTTACATTGTCTAATATTGTTTTAAGCTGAGGCCATTTATCGTTACTCGCAGTGGTGCTTTTAAGTACCATCCTATAAGGACTTGAACTTGCTTCACTATTTTTAACAATCAATATTTTTCCAGCCAAATTACCCTCTTCTAAATCTGCTTGTAAACGTGCTTCATCCTTATATTCAATAAATTTTACAATACCTTCTGACTTCAAAGTTTTGTAAAGAATGTTAAGCGTATCCGAATTCTTATCCAAAGCAACTTTAAATAGTTGCTTACCTCCCCCATTACCTATGAATCCAAAAACCAAAATAAAAACGAAAGGAAAAATAAAACTGAATATCATGGCAGAAGGGCTTCTTGTGATAGAGCGAAGACTTCCCCTGGTAATTGACCACATTGCTTTTATTTGACTATAGCTCATTTGTAATTAAATTCGATTTGATTCATTAAAATAATTTTTATACAAAGTTCAAAGTGATTGATTCAAGATTTTTATTGTTACTTTTCTCAGTTAACAACCAATTTTGTAAAACTACTTTAAATATTTTAAAGTAACGATAGCATTAAAGATAATGATATTGTATTTTAGCTACTCAAACTAATAAACCAATATCTATCCAAAAGATTAAAAAAACAAACTCATGAATAAGGCATATCTTCTGCTTGGCAGTAACATTGGGGATACTAAAAAAAATTTAAATAAGGCAAAAAAGCAAATAGAAAATAAAATTGGGAGTGTCACAAGATCATCCTCCCTCTATTCAACCAAAGCCTGGGGGTATGAAGATCAAGATGACTTTATGAATCAGGTATTGATTGTAACTACAGCATTAAGTTCAATTGAAACCATGATGCGCATTTTGGAAATTGAAAAAAATATGGGAAGGGTCCGAACTTTAAAAAATGCTCCAAGATTGATAGATATTGATATATTGTTTTTTAATAAAGAGATTATTCATACAGAAGATTTAATTATCCCCCATCCGCTGATGCAAAAAAGGAAATTTGTGATGGTGCCATTGAACGAACTTTCTCCTAATTTTATCCACCCTGTTTTGAAGAAAAATATACACCAAATCATGTCTTCATGCAAAGACAAGCTGACTGTGAATAAAATTTAACTTCAGTTAATTTCTATACACTTAATTTGCACTTTATCATGTAAAAGTGCCAAGAAAAATCTTGAGGTATCAATCTGTTATAACTGTTATCAGAAGAACACAAGAAATAACATGTGACCAATATATAATGATCAAATCAACAGATGAAGTATAGTTTTGTAACAATAGAGGGTAATATAGGTGCTGGAAAAACCACGCTTGCGAATATTTTAAGCAAAAAATTAAATGCCAAACTTATTCTCGAAGAATTTGCAGACAATCCATTTCTTCCGAAGTTTTATGAAAAACCCGAACAATATGCCTTTCCTTTGGAATTATTTTTCATGGCTGAAAGATACAAGCAATTAAAAGAAATGCTTCAAACAAAAGATTTGTTTCAATCAACGATTGTTTCAGACTATTTGTTTACAAAATGTTTATTATTTGCAAAAGTCACTTTGCCTGAAGAAGAATATAAATTATACCAAAAATTATTCGACATCATCAATCCGCAAATCCTTCAGCCGGAAATCCTCATTTATTTACATAGTCCAGTTGAGAAATTACAGGACAACATTAAAAAGAGAAACAGATCCTACGAACAATCCATCCCAGATGAATATCTGCATTCACTTCAAGAGACCTATACTCAATATATCAAACAGCACGAAATCAAAACATTATTTGTTGACGCATCCAATGCAGATTTCATTCACAATGAAAATCACCTCAATATCATCTTAGATGCACTGAATCAGGATTATCCTCAGGGACAGCACCAAATCATATTACCATAATCAAATTTATTTTTTTGAGTAACCTTTCAAATAAAAATCCCTACGAAGCTTTTAAAATTAAAGAGTTCAGGTTTTTTATACTTGGTCGTTTTATTTTTATCATGGGGCTCAGAATGTCCGGAACAGTTGTGGGTTGGTGGATCTATAATTTAACGAATAGTCCCTTGGCATTAGGATTGGTAGGATTATCCGAAGTAATACCCGCATTGTCTCTTGCATTATATGCAGGTCATTACATTGACAGAAATGAAAACAGGAGATTATTGCTAAAATGCGTTATGCTGTATATTGGATGTATCTTGTTTTTTATTTTTTTATCTGATATCAAACAAACAAGTTCCATTAAACCATGGACAATTGCTACACTTGTATTCATTGTCATTGCCATCACGGGAGCAATCAGGGCTTTTTCAGGCCCTACTTTTTCATCCATGATTGCAAAGATTGTCCCCAAAAATATTTTGTCTTCAGCAGCTGCAATTAGTTCTGCCTCCTGGCTTATAGCATCTATTATTGGGCATGCTTTGGGCGGATTCTTAATAGCATTATTTGATATTCACAATACATTTTTTATTATTCTTATTATGCTTGTTCTTGGATTATTCTTTCTGTTTAAATTATCCATCAAGCCTGTATCAGATGTGAATTCAACTGCTTCTACCTGGCAAAGCGTAAAAGAAGGAATTCAATATGTTTATAAGACGAAAGAAATACTGGGCGCCCTGTCTTTGGACTTATTTGCTGTTTTATTTGGTGGGGCTGTAGCTTTGATTCCAGTGTTTGCAAGAGATATATTACATACAGGACCTGTAGGTTTCGGATGGCTAAACTCAGCGACAGATATAGGATCAATTATTAGTGTTACCATCTTAACAGTAATTCCTTTAAGAAGAAAACAAGGGAAAATATTATTGTATGCTGTTGCAGGGTTTGGCTGCTTTATTATAGTATTTGCGTTGTCCAAGGTGTTCTGGTTGTCATTTATAGCATTATTATTAAGCGGCATACTGGATGGAATCAGCATGATTGTTAGAGGAACAATATTGCAATTAAAATCACCCGACAACCTTCGAGGAAGAGTAATGTCTGTAAACAGCATGTTTATTAATTCTTCCAACGAGTTAGGACAATTTGAAAGCGGTATTGCAGCTAAACTAATGGGGATTATCCCTTCGGTTATATTCGGCGGATGTATGACTATCGCTGTAGTTGTAACAACTTGGTTTAAAGCTCCTACACTTAGAAAAATGGAATATTAAGTATCTGCTTATGTTGTAAAAATTCAAAAATCACCTTTATAAACTTCTGTCTATTTGACACAAGTTATACATCAGATCCAATAAAGCATTTTTGGTTTTTATAAAAATATCGTTAAGTTTCAATTGAGCATTCAGGTAGCTCATTTCACGGGAGTTTATCATAAATAATGAACTTTCGCCCGAATCAAATAATTTTTTTTCTGAAGTCCATAAATTCCTGTAATTATCAACTGTGCTGAAATATAAATTGAATTGCTTTTTATAATTATCGTATTCAATTTGTTTTCTTTTAATTTTATTTACTAATCCTATGCGTTTTTGAATAGCTTCCAGCTGAATGTTTTCAATTTTAATTTTTGCAGTTCGAAATTCGGCTCTTTCTTTACGCAAGAATAAAGGAATTCCAGCAGTTAATCCCCATTTATAGTTATTGAAATTGCCGTAAATATTATTGAAATTATTATACAGAGGACTATAATTTAAATTTAATTTGGGCTTTAATTTGTCTTGCTTTAAATTTCTATCAATTTCAGCTTGATTTAACTTGAACTGAATTGTTTTTAATTCAGGGTGGAACTCAATAATGTTATCGATATTTTGACCCCATTTATCAAAAGCATCTGATTCGATGAGATTCAATTCAGCATAATATTCGGGAGTGATTTTATTATTTAATTCAAGCGGGACGTTGTCTGTTGTCCATAAGTAATTAGATAATAGAATTGATTTGGTTTGGTATTCATATTGTGCTTGCTGAAGACTCAATGTTCTTTCCTGCAATTGAATCATGGATTCGATTGTATCTATAAAAGGACGGTCTCCTAATTCTGCGGTTCTTTTTACAGCATTAAATCTTTGTTGTGCAATAAACAAAGCATTTTCTATTACTTTCATGTTTGAAAAAGCCAACTGCCAGTCCCAATATGACTTCCCGGCATTATACAACAATTCATTGACTGCAATGATTTTTTCAAAGTCTGACATCTGCTGAAAAATCCGTGCTTTTTTCAATGTAGCTCTTCTTTCATCTATAATCAATCCTTGTAATAAAGGAAGTGAAATCTGAGAATAGAACAATCCTTCGTTTGGAGTAATTTGTTGGCGATTTAAATAATCTCCATTATTTTTTTCAAGTCCCATTTTAAAATCTAAACCATACCAGGTTGGAATCTGAAGACCTCCGTTGCCTATAGAGTAATAATTTTTTTCATCATAGTATTTACTTTCAAATCCGTAAAATAATTTCGGATCGAATTCACCTCTAACTGATTGCTTATAAGCATTAGCATTATCAATCAATAAATCAGCTTGTTTAACAATAGGGTGATGCTGTTGAACGATTTTTAAAAACGAGGAAAAAGAAAAAGATATTGAGCTGTCTTTTTGAGAGAATGCTTCAATTGAAAATAAGAACAGGCAAAGTACTATTAAATAATTATTTCTTTGGATCATTTTTTTCTGAATTTTCTTTATAATAATCCGGAGGAAAGCCATTTATCTTTCTCCACAATTCATACCATACTGGTACTTCCTTTAACAAGGTAATTGTATTTGCACCTGCCCCAATTCTAATTTGTTCGGGCCAATCAACCGAATTTAATTTCTTTGCCAATAACACCCTATATTTTCCATTGGGACTGATAAAGTTATCAATTGCAACAATTTCTCCACCATAGGTTCCGTAAGTAATTCCAGGCCAACCGGAAAAAATAACCGATGGCCAACCATCAAATTGAATTTGCACATGTTGCCTTTTTTGAAGCAAAGGAATATCTATTGGATCAACATACATTTCAACGGCAAGTTGAAAGTTTGCCGGCATAATACTAATAATTTCAGTTCCCTCTTTAATAACTTCACCTATACCCGACTGAATGGCTTTTGTAATATAGCCATCCTGCGGAGCCAATACATAATACATGCCAAACCTGATATTGTAATTCACAACTTGATTTTGAAGTTTTGACACAATTGCTTCCGCATCATACATATTGGAAAGAGAAGCATATTTTTCAGATTCAGATTTAGCAATTTTGTCATTAAAGTCCGCATTGATAGAGTTTAATTCTATTTTCGCATTAAGCACATCATTTTTTCCGGATATCAATTTATTTTGTTGCGCAATTACTTTTGCCTTTGTCTCCTGCACTTTCAATCTTCTTGCTTCGAGATCAGTTAGCGATTTCAATCCATCATTGTACAATTGTTGTAAACGATCGAATTGCTCTTTTGCAATTTTATAGTTAATTTCAGTAGCGGTTAATTCTATACTATCGCTTTGCACTTTTAAATTAGCTTGTATTAGTTTATTTTCAGCTTGTTCTAATTTTAATTTTCTAGAGTTAATCAATGCATCAATTTGATTATCTCCTGCATTCACTTTGCTCATATAAGACCTTACTGTCTGCTCCTTTGCTTTCAATTGACTTTCTGTATTTAAAACCAAATTAGGATCTAGATACTCTTCCTTGATCTCACTCAAAAACAAAATGGTGTCTCCTTTTTTAACACGCTGGCCTTCTTGAACAAACCATTTTTCAATTTTTCCCGAAATAGTTGAATGTATGGTTTGTGGTCTTTGATTTGGCAAAAGTGCAGTCACTATCCCCTGTGAACGAATATTCTGCGTCCATGGCAACTTCAATATAATTAGTAAAAGTGCCCCAAAAAAAATCAGAAATTTAATCAATCTTTTACTTCGTTTTCTTGAATGCAAAATTGCAAATGCTGAGAGCTTTTGAATTTCAGAATTTTCAGATAATTTATTATCAGTTATGTTCAACATAAGCTTGAATTTTTATTTAATTTTACCCTCTTCCAAAAAAATAACTGTTTCGCATTTTTCCATCATATACTGATCATAGGAAATACAAATGAAAGTCCATCCATTATTATTATCGGTTAAAAAATCAATAATTTTTTTCCTGTCTTCTTCTACAATAAAATCCAATTGATTTTCCAATAACAAAAGCTTGGGCTTGTTTACAATACTTCTTGCTAACAGGATTTTCTGAAAAACGCTTTTAGATAATTTATTTCCTGAAATATCTACAGAAGTATCAAGACCTTTCGGAAGTGATTTAATATAATCGCTTAAACATGTTTTTTCTATTGCCCATAATACATCATCTGTTTGAATGAAGCTTCTTCCAAGTGTAATATTTTCAAAAATGGTTCCTTCGAAAATAGTTTCTTCCTGAAGCCCATTACCAATAATCTTGTATAAATCGGCAATATTATAATTTCCTACAGGAAGTTGATTGATACAGATATTGCCTTTTTGGGGATGATAAAGGCCACTGATCAAATGAATCAAAGTGGATCTACCTGAACCATTACTTCCTGTAATACAATAATTCTGATTTGATTTAAAAGCATAATTCACATCTTTCAAAACCCAATCTGTTCTGCCAGGATAAGTAAATGAAACTCCACTAATTTCTACATCAAGCGCTTGCTTAATTTCCGAATTAATAGAATTTGAATGGTTGTATTCATCAAGCTGCAAGTCCAAAACCTGTCCAACTTTTTCCAAAGAAGTAAGTGTATCAAATACATTTTCAAGATTCAATATCAATTTCTCTGAAGAGTCGATAATCAGAAGTATTATTATTTCAGCTGCAACGAACTGACCAATATTCATTTGTTGTCTCAATACAAGCAAACCGCCTATTACCAATAAAACGAGCGTAATAAGAATTTTAAATGCCAGCAACAGAATATATTGGGTTTTTAAAACTTTAAAATGATTTTCTCTTGATTTCAAATACCCTGAAACAAATTGATCTGTTTTTGATTCCGGCAAATGGGTAAGTCCTGCTAATTTAAATGAATCCTTAGATCTGGCAAGCTCTTCAAGCCAGGAAACAACTTTGTACTTGTATTTCGATTCCTCTAAACTTGTTTCAAGACCTTTTTTGGAAGTGAATTTTATAATACTGTAAACAGAGACAATCAACAAGATACTGAATACAATAAAAAATGAATGATAAAATGACAAAAGAACCAAACCAAATACTATTTGTAAAATTCCACTTGAGAAATCAATCATGATTTTTGCAACACTTTTTTGAAGTGTGATGATATCAAAAAATCTGTTGACAAGCTCAGGAGCAAAATGCTTATTTATTTCCTCAAATTTAATTTTGGGTATTCGATAAGTAAAATCAAAGGCTGCTCTCGTAAAAATATTTTGTTGAATATTTTCCATGATACGAATTTGCATCACCTGCAAATAACCACCTATTCCAATTCCAAGAGCGACAATACTGACTAATAAAACCCAGGAAACTGAAACCCTGCCAGCTTGAATTAGATTAATAATAGACTGAATCCCCAAAGGCAATGACAGCGCAATAATTCCTTTGAATACAGCAAAAGTATATACCTGATATATCTCTTTATTATCAGGCTTAAGCAACAACCAAAATCTTTGATACGGACTTTTCATTCACTTTTTTTTATTCTGTTTATTTTTATTACCCATTTTCATCATTATTTTAATCCAAACCAATGATTGATTTCATTTTCAGATTAAAATGAGATTATTTATTTTTTATTGCCTGTAAAACAAGATTACTGTAAAACTGGCATATATAATCTTTGTCTTTCTGAATATTGGTTAAACTGGGTAGATGTTCAGCAAAAAAAACCTGCAAATGCGCACCTTCAATAATAGTAGATAAGAGCATATTTGGATACTTATAAGCAGGATTTATTTCCATAATAATCTCTGCCAGTCTGGAAACAAACTTTTTATAACTTTGAAATGCACCCTGTTTATTCGCTTTAGTTACATCCTTGGTTAAATATGATTTAGAAGACTCTGAAATAACAATACGAATAAGTTTATTGATTGTAATACCGGCAATAGAAATTTTGTTGTTTTTATTGCTGGTAATTAATTCAATTGCTTTTTTAATTTTCAATTCAGGTGAAGTCAAATTTGTAATTCCAAAAACCAATTGGTATTCCATCCAACCCCAATACCAAGATACTAAGTATGATAACAACTGATTTTTATTTTTAAAATACCTGTATATGGATGCTTCAGGTGATTCAATCTCATTACCTAACTTTTTAAACGTAAATTTTTCAAATCCTAGTTGATCAATAATATTTACTGAATGGACGACAATATTGTTGCCCAATTTGCTGGAAGTTGGGTCAATTAAATATAGATTTTTGTTGACAGTAATCTTTAAGTTGGCCAAAAGCTGCTCCATAATATATATTTATGCAAATATAATAGCATTACTATTAATTATGCACAAAAATATATTTTTTTGCTTTTTTTCAATTCCCCTTTTAAATAAGTCTGATAATTTTACGACTTTACTTTTACAAGTAGATTTTCCAGCACATAATACACTATAGGACAGAATGTTGCATTCTTTAAAGTTAAGGAGGGCCTTTTTAAAATTACATCTTCATCGGTATAGGGAAATCGCGCGCAATCGGAAGGACGTACATCATAAATACTGCAACTGTTATCTTGGTTTAAAAATGGGCATGGCTTGCTTTGCAATACATAATCCCCCTCCTGATCCAATGTTAGGTATTTTTCAATAAAAACGCCTTCTTTTAAACTTACATACCTGGAAATCCTTTTAATATCGGGAGTTTTGAACCTGGGAGAATAGTTTTTACAACAGGCAGCACAATCCAAACAATTGATTTTAAGAACAGCCTCTTCATGAATCTCATCCAATACCTTCAAGACATCGTTCTTTGAAGCTTTTGCTAAAAATTGCTTGTATTGCTTATGATGTTCCGTTGACTTTTTTGACCAGTTATGAAGTATATCTTTACTCATTTACGCAAAATTATTAATGCTTATCGGCCTATTTTTCCACAAGTATGGACAAATCATTAATTAAGATTCAAATATAGTTTGGTTAGTTTAATTTTGCAGACATAATAGCTTAATAAAACTTAATTTTTATATTATGCATCTTTTTGAAGAACAAAAAAACGAATTCATCGGTAGACATATTGGTCCTAATGAAAATGAAACCAATCAAATGCTTGAAAAAATTGGTTGTGAAAGTTTGGAAGTACTGATTGAAAAAACACTTCCTGCAGCTATCCGATTAAAAACGCCCATGCAAACCAGTGCTCCAATGAGCGAATATGAATACCTGACTGAATTAAAAAAAACTGCTTCTCTTAATAAAGTTTACAAAAGCTATATTGGTAAAGGTTATTACAATACAATCACACCAAGTGTAATACTCAGAAATGTATTTGAAAATCCGGGATGGTACACTCAATACACTCCTTATCAAGCAGAGATTGCCCAAGGCAGATTGGAAAACTTATTGAATTTCCAAACAATGGTGAGTGATTTAACAGCTTTACCCATAGCTAACGCCAGTTTGCTGGATGAGGGCACAGCAGCAGCTGAAGCGATGGCAATGTTGTTTAACAATAAAAATAAAGACACCGATCATATTGTTGCTCCGAAGTTTTTTGTTGATGAGAATGTATTTGATCAAACAAAAGACATTTTGATTACAAGAGCAAAGCCTATTCAAATAGAATTGGTTTTCGGAGATTTTAAGACTGTAAATATTGATGACCATTATTTTGGAGCACTATTACAGTATCCTAATCAAAACGGATCTATTGAAGATTATCGTTCTTTCATAGATAAAGTCCATGCATCAAATGCTCAGGTAATTATGGCCACTGATTTACTGGCACTCTGCTTATTGACTCCTCCCGGAGAATTAGGTGCAGATATTGCCATTGGTAATTCTCAACGTTTTGGAATACCCATGGGATTTGGCGGCCCACACGCTGCTTTTTTTGCTACTAAAGAAGAATTCAAAAGAAATATTCCCGGAAGAATCATCGGAGTAAGTGTAGATGCGAAAGGTAACAGGTGTCTTCGCATGGCCTTGCAAACCCGTGAGCAACATATCAGAAGAGAAAAAGCTACCAGCAACATTTGTACAGCTCAAGCCCTTTTAGCAAATATGTCGGCGTTTTACGCTATTTACCATGGCGCAGAAGGCTTGAAGAAAATAGCAAAAAGAGTGAGTATGCTTGCAGAAACACTCAGCAATGAATTAATTAAACTTGGATTCAAAAACGAGAATGAGTATTTTTTTGATACAATTTCACTAACGATTGATAACAATCAAGCGCTTAAAAAAATTGCTGAATCAAACGAAATTAACTTCGGCTACCAGCAAAATAAAGTCAATATTTCTCTTGATGAAACTACTACTCAAAAAAATATCGTCGACATCCTGAACCTATTTTCAATTCTAAAAACGGGTAGTTCATCTTATGATCAAATAAGCGTTTCATCGGATTTAAATAATATAACAGCCAAGCATATACGAAAATCTGATTTTCTTACTCATCCCGTTTTCAATTCCCATCAAAATGAAACTCAAATGATGAGATACATCAAGTATCTGGAAAACAAAGACCTTAGCTTAAATACTTCCATGATTTCTTTAGGAAGTTGTACAATGAAATTAAATGCGGCCACTGAACTCATTCCAGTAAGCTGGCCGGAATTCAGTGCTATTCACCCATTTGCACCTTCAGACCAATGGGAAGGATACCAAAAAATCATCACAGACTTACAAAATTATCTAAGTAAAATAACCGGATTTACAGCTGTATCGCTGCAACCTAACAGTGGGGCACAAGGAGAATATGCCGGATTGCTAACCATTCGCGCCTATCATCAAAGCAGAAATGAAAATCATCGCAATGTAATTTTGATTCCTATTTCTGCCCATGGCACCAATCCTGCATCAGCCGTGATGGCCGGTTTCAAAGTTGTTGTCACCAAATGCGATGAAGCCGGGAATATTGATTTGGAGGATTTAACTGCTCAGGCAGAAAAACATAAAGAAAACCTTGCTGGACTTATGATAACGTATCCAAGTACCCATGGAGTATTTGAAGAAACAGTAATTGAAATCTGCAAACTGATTCATGAATTTGGGGGACTGGTGTATATGGATGGTGCTAATATGAATGCGCAAGTAGGACTAACAAGTCCAGGGCATATTGGAGCAGATGTATGCCATTTAAATCTTCACAAAACCTTTGCTATTCCTCATGGAGGCGGAGGTCCGGGCATGGGACCTATTTGCGTGAATCATAAATTGGCCCCATTTTTACCAGGGCATGTTAATTTGCAAAATGCTGAAACTGCTATCAACGCAGTAAGCGCGGCTGCATACGGAAGCGCAAGTATTTTATTAATCAGTTATGCCTACATAAAAATGCTGGGAGCTTCCGGCATGAAAAAAAGTACAGAAACAGCCATTTTGAATGCCAATTACATGAAAGCCAGACTGGAAAATGATTTCAAAATTCTATACACCGGTAAAAATGGAACTTGCGCCCATGAATTTATTGTGGATTTAAGGCCATTTAAACTGAGTGCAGGTATAGAAGCAGAAGATGTTGCTAAGCGATTGATGGATTATAATTTCCATGCACCCACTTTAAGCTTCCCTGTTGCAGGAACAATCATGATTGAACCAACAGAAAGTGAAGACAAGGCAGAACTTGACAGATTTTGTGACGCCTTACTTAATATCAGAAAAGAAATCAAGCTGATCGAAGAGGGTATTTCAGATAAAACAGACAACCCACTTAAAAATGCGCCTCATACTCAGTTTGAAGTTACTGCCAACGAATGGGCTCACCCCTACTCAAGACAAGTTGCTGCCTACCCGCTTAATTACATTAAAGCAAATAAATTCTGGCCATCTGTCAGCAGGGTAAACAATACCTATGGTGACAGAAACCTGGTATGCACATGTGAACCAGTAAGTTCATATGCTTAGTGTTATAAGTCACTGATTGATAGAAGTTTCGATACATTGACAATTAAATTGAGTAATGTTCGTCAATAATGACTACCTTTGTTCTTTATTAAATACAATACAATTAAAAAATGGACACAAAAAATCAAGGAACCGTTAAGTTTTTCAACACAGAAAAAGGATTCGGTTTCATCAGACACGATGATTCAGACAAAGAAACTTTCGTACACGTAAGCGGTTTGATTAACGAAATCAAAGAAGGCGACAAAGTTGAGTTTGAACTTCAAAATGGCAAAAAAGGAATGAATGCTGTTAACGTAACAGTTATCGGATAATCTTAATTCATTTAAAAAAAATAGGCTGTCAATATTGACAGCCTATTTTTTTTACAACTATATTTGTAATATTAAAAAACCATACAATGAAAAAATTACTTTCTCTTGCACTTTTGTTTTCTTTAGTTCTAAATGCGAATGCACAATATGCAAAAAAAATCTCCTTAAAGAAAGGACAAACTATTACTTGTGCAACAAATGCAAACACTGATTCTGAAATGGGAATGGGGAATATGAAAAATGACATAACGACCTTAACAGTGTTAAATGTTATAGATGAAAATGAGCAATCTTTTATCCTTACTAATACCATGACTAAAATGAAAATGGAAATGGAAGGAATGGGTCAAAACATGAATTTTGATTCTGATAATAAAGACGACAGAGAGTCAGAGATTGGAAAAACTG
>CAMCAY010000036.1 GCA_945872815.1 Chitinophaga pinensis | reverse complement strand
AGTCCAGGTGTCTTTCAGTGTCACCGTTCTGTTGAAAACCAATTTGTCATAATTTGAATCTTTGTCCAAACAGAAATACCCTTTTCTAATAAATTGAAAACGATCTTCCATTGTAGCATTTTTCAATGAGGGTTCAATGTATGCCTTTTCAATGATGTGAAGCGAATCCGGGTTGATGTAGTCTTTAAAATCACCTTCCTCTGAAGAAGGGTTTTCTACTTTAAATAAACGATCGTATAATCTTACCTCAGCCGTTTCCGCATGTGCAACAGACACCCAGTGTATGGTTCCCTTAACAGCGATGCCGCTACTATCTTGACCGCTTTTACTTTCAGGAATATAACTGCAGTGGATAGACGAAATATTGCCTGAAGCATCTTTTTCGAATGATTCGCATTTAACTATGTAAGCACTTTTCAATCTTACCATTGCGCCCGGTGCCAACCTGAACCATTTTTTTGCAGGTTCTTCCATGAAGTCTTCTCTTTCAATCCATAATTCTTTACCAAAAGGAATGCTTCTGATACCCATAGCTTCATCGGGGCCGTTTTCGCTGTTAAGGTATTCTGTTTTATTTTCTTCGTAATTGGTTATTACCAATTTAACAGGATCCAAAACTGCCATAACTCTTTTGGCAGTATTATTTAAATCTTCACGAAGACAAAATTCTAATAAGCTGAGGTCAATTAAATTTTCCCTTTTGGCGACGCCGATCTTTTCGCAGAAATTACGAATACTTAGCGCAGTATAACCTTTTCTTCTAAATCCACTGATGGTAGGCATTCTGGGGTCATCCCAACCCTTGACATACCCTTCTGTTACCAATTGAAGTAATTTTCGTTTACTCATTACCGTATAGGTCATATTCAAACGGGCAAACTCGTATTGATGGGAAGGATAGATGTTTAATTGTTCAATCAGCCAATCGTACAATTCACGATGAGGAATGAATTCCAGTGTACAAATGGAATGAGTTATTTTTTCAATGCTGTCACTTTGTCCATGAGCGAAGTCATACATAGGGTAGATGCACCATTTGGTGCCGGTACGATGATGATGTGCGTGTTTGATTCTATAAATAATCGGATCGCGCATCAACATATTTGTATGAGCCATATCTATCTTAGCACGAAGTACTTTTTCTCCATCTTTATATTTCCCCTCTTTCATTTCATAGAAAAGCTGCAAATTTTCTTCAATGCTTCTGCTTCTGAAAGTGCTGCCCTTTCCGGGTTCTGTAGGGGTGCCTTTTAATTGTGCAATTTCTTCTGAACTGCTGTCGTCTACATAAGCCAATCCTTTCTTGATCAACAAGACAGCAAATTCAAATAATTGGTCAAAATAATCTGATGCGTAATATTCATTCGACCAGTTGAAACCTAGCCATTTGATATCATCCTTAATACTTTCTACATATTCAGTATCCTCAGTTACAGGATTGGTATCATCAAATCGAAGATTGGTGCTTCCTCCGTATTTAAGGGCAATTCCAAAATTGAGGCAAATTGCTTTACTATGACCAATATGTAGATAGCCATTGGGTTCGGGAGGGAATCTCGTAATAATAGAGGAGTGTTTTCCTGAATTCAGGTCATTCTCAATAATCTCTTCAATAAAATTCAGGCTTTTTTCTTCGCTCATAATATAATTTTTAACTGAGCAAATTTACAACAAACTAAAATAAATTAAACAGCAGATTGTTTGTACTTTATGAAAAACAATGTAATCAGAACTTTCTGGAATATGCTAATCCAACATTTCCTTGAAGATAGAAAGGCGCTACCAAGCCAATACTTTTCTTATATTTCTTTGTTTTTCGATTATTAAATACACCAGAATAAACAAGATAAGCCAACTTAGTGGAGGCAATTCCTACACCGGCGCCAGCAACCACATCATTGAACCAATGTTTGTTGTTATACATTCTCAAATAGCCTGTCATACCCGCCATTGCATATCCGGCCCAACCTAGTATTGGGGAAACATTTTTATATTCCATTCTTAAAAATTCTGCTGAAGCAAAAGCTTCTGAAGTGTGACCTGAAGGAAAAGAAGAATATGCCGATCCATCTGGGCGAAGTTCTTTTGATATTTTTTTTGTTGGAATTACAATCCCGTTCAGTATTACGTTAGATAATCCATAAATGATGGCAGCATCTTTTAATGAATGAGCTCCTTTGATTCCTGCAATATTCAAGCCTAAAGCAATTACTCCAGGTGCAAATTGAAGATAATTGTCTACATGAATTTTATTTCCAATGTTATTAGGTAAAATATGTTGTTGGATTTTAGTATTCAAAGTCAATAAAGTATGATTGTGTAAAGCCAGTACGCCATAACTAATAAAACCCACAGGCAAGATAAATGAAGTCGCTTTTATTTTTGTAGGATTATTAAACACAACTTCACTTGAGTCTTGAGAAAATCCTTTAATTATCACAAAAAATATTAGAACTGTAATTAAAAGTGCCACTTTTTTCATTGGAGTGTAATTAATGAAAAATTGATTAATAATTTTCAATCTTATTGATTGCAATGGGTGTTTTGTGATGCCTGAGTGTAGTGATTTTGCCTGATAAATAACCCACTGCAATCGCAAGAGGGTAATCACTTAACCAATGAACTTCAGTGTTCATCATTGCCCATCCAGTAAGTCCAATTAAGGAGTAGCCAATTGGTTTTATCCATTTTTTTTCGGGATAGTCTTTCGTAAGTACTGTAACGGTTGCAACCATTGTTGCTAAATGCCCTGAGGGAAATGCATCATAAGTAGGGGTATGAGTTTGATAAGCTTTAAATGAAGGTAGGGGAGTCCATTTACCCCCCGGTGCTGTTGATTTAAAAGGGCTTTCTCTTCCGGATATTCTTTTTAGGATCTGAGTAGTAATTCCCATTGTGGCAAAAGTTTCTGTAAGATCATAGCACGTTTGAATTGCCCGGTAATCATGTTTTATTTTACCATAAATCCATAATCCTCCGGCCACCATCATACTTGTTCCGCCTTCTCCCAATTGATATAATGCAGTGTTCAAATTTTTTGGGACTTTTATTATTTTAGTATCTCCAAATTTTACTGCATTGTAGTATCGTGTTGTAGGGTCAAGGCCTGCTTGCAAACTGCTTTTTTTTACCCAGTTAATAATTCCCTGATCCTTTAATTGAATCAAGTATGTACCGGCTGTGATACCTGCCAAAATCATCCAGTCTTTTTTATAAAATGGACTTTTGGCTATATAAAGCATGTCTCCGGGAATGTAGCTAAGACTTTTTAGAAAATTAGGCTTTTTAAAATACAGGGGAGCTATTGAACTATTGTTAATATTGCTATTATCCTGACTTTTTGTACTATTATTAACGAGAAATAAAGTCAGAAAAATTATCAACCATTTTTTAGACATTTTATTTGTGCTTACAGTTGATAATTAAATTTTTAAGCAGTTCCCATTCTTTTAAGGTGAAGGGTATGAGAAATTACCGCGTCCCTCATTCTCTTGTATTCAATATATTTCACGTCAAATTCTTCGCAGGTTTTCTTTATTATTTTACTGATTTCCGGATAATGAACATGAGATATTCTTGGAAAAAGATGGTGTTCTATTTGGAAGTTCAATCCTCCCACTAACCAGGAAAGCAACTTGTTTTTGGTAGCGAAATTTGCAGTTGTTTGAATTTGATGTAAGGCCCATTCGTTCTCAATGTCATTATTCTCCTGTGGAATTGGAAATGCTGTTTCTTCAACGGTATGAGCCAATTGAAAAACAATACTCAATACAAATCCTGCAAACATGCTTAAGGTAAGAAATCCAATAATCCAGCTTACAAAACCAACCATGTAAATTGGAACAACAATCATTCCCATGTAATATCCAATTTTAGCAATCCAGAAAGCAAAATGATCAAACGCACTTAATTTTTTAATAGGAACGATACCGATTTTTTTTCTGAAGTATTTTTGATAGTCGGTAATAAAAACCCAAATGATCAAAAGAAAGCTGTATAAAAACCAAACATAGATGTGTTGAAATTTATGTATGCCATATTTTTTTTGTGATGTACACATACGCAACAATGGTTTGATTTCAATATCGTCATCAACGCCGTCAATGTTGGTGTAAGTATGATGGATGATATTGTGCTTATTTTTCCACATCAACATACTAGCTCCTAGGCCGTTAACGGAAAAGGCGGCAATTTTATTCCAGAATTTACTTTTACTGAAACTCTCATGTCCGCCATCATGCATCACATTGAATCCAATAGCAGCAGTTAGTCCGCCCATCAGTAAACACTCAGTTATGGCAAAAAATGTATCGGGTGTAAAAAAAACCACATGCACATAAAGTGCTATGTAAGTTGACCAAAGCAGAATAGCTTTAAAATACAAAGAAAAATTACCTGTCTGATTGATTTTGTTTTCCGAAAAATATAGTTGAACTCTTTTTTTTAATTCTTGGTGAAAATTTGAGTTGTTATTGTTTCTGAATTTAGGTGTTATCATTTTTTTAATTGTATTTAATGGAATGAGTTAAGTATTGTTTTGTACAAGAGAATCAAGGTTTTTCAATCCGATTTTTTTTACAGAGATAAATCCTTCTCCGTATTGAACGCCTATTTTTTTTCCGGCTATTTTGTTTATGCTGATTAAGTGTTCTAAGAATTCAGGTTTGGATATATAGGTTTCGGGTCCATCAATATCGGGATTGTGAAACTGCGTTTTATAAGCCTTTATCGAAGCGATTTTCTTTTCAAATACCTCTGTGATATCAATTATAAAATCCGGCTCAAGCTGTCTATCCTGTATATATTGAAAAACATATTTAGGTCGCCAAGGTGATTGAGTTTTTTTATTATTAATCGTTTCTATTTTTGATAATCCGGATAAGAAGCAGGCGTCTGAAACCAATTGAGAGCCTCTTCCATGATCTGGATGTCTGTCTTCTGGAGCATTACAAAGTACAAATTCAGGTTGATATTTTCTGATGGCTTGGATGACTTTTAGTTGACTATCTTTATCATTAATAAAAAAGCCATCGGGTAGCTGAAGATTTTCTCTAACATCGAGTTCAAGGATAGCGGAAGCATTGGAGGACTCTTCATATCTCATTTTCACTGAACCCCTAGAGCCCAATTCACCTTCAGTTAAATCAATTACTCCCGTTTTTTTTCCATTCTTTTTTTCAACTAGCAACAAACCTGAACAGCTTAGTTCAATGTCATCAGGATGTGCACCAAAAGCGAGGATGTCTAGTTTCATTATTAATAAATAGATACAACTCGCAATTTAATTCATTAATGCCGTAATTAGCAATATGTGGAATAGATGTGAAGTAAAATATTTGGTAATTTATTAAAGGGATTGTTTTTTGGATATTTCACTGTATCCATATAACCTTTGTACTTCCAGTACAATTTTTTCTATAACATGATCATCATTTTGGGGATCATAGGGTTGTTTTAAATTGCTATCAAAAAAGAATGCAACCGTTTGATACAACCTTGCTGTTAATCCTCCTTTGTACTCTTTGATGATTTCATAACAGTTATTTCCAGTTTCTCTGTTAATTAACTTCATCAGTATTTTACCCTGGTAAATGGTCAAATTTGTAAGTGGAGTTGTGAATTCTTTTTTCAATTCCCTGTCTCTTGAATTGATATATTTTCTTCGTTCCGATTGTTTCTCAATATTTTCAAGCTTAGCATTGATGTCGTTCAAAATAACACCTGCTTTCCTTGCATAAGGATATGTGACATAAACAGCGTTCCTCAATCTGTTGTATTGTGTCAGCAATCTTTTTTGTTGTTCTGTAAGGGTGCTGTAAATATACAAATTAGATAAAACCGAATAAGGAATGGTATCTCCATTGTAAACAATGGCTTGCAGTTTTACTGTGTCATGCAGGTATTGTTGTGCAGATGATTCATTGCTAAACGTAAGGATTGCAAATGTAATGATAGACAGGGTAATATGCTTTCGATTTTCAATCATCTTTGTAAAATTATAAAAATCAATTTTGTTTTTATACAACAATAACTGAATTGTAACCTTTACAATATGTTAAAATAAAAAATCCAGATCCAAGCTGTCTTGAAATGGAATTAATTAGCAAATAGAAACATGTAAATTAATCCCGTTGAAACTATTGTTAAAATAGTGATTGCAATAGTGTTGGATAAGCGAAACTTCTTTATAATGCTTATGAAAATGCCAATTGACATGAGGATTAAGCCAAACCAAACCAAATTGATATATGGGAAAATGTAAGATTTTACTGTTATGAAATCAATCAAAGTTTTAGATTCTTTAATGCCAACTTTTATTTTCCTTCCTTCACTTACGCCAACGAATTTTACAAAAAGATTTTGAGCATAAACAGTGTCATCAATCTGCAAAATGCCAAAGCTGTCTGCTATCACAATAGGGTTAGCTTTGTAATGCATACTGTCATTGCTCACAAAAGTGAGGTCAGCCATCAATGCAATATCATTTTCTTTGAAATGATATTTTTCATTATTCGGATTTTTACTCACTTTGTTTAATAAGAAATATCCGTTACTGTAGAATCCTTTTTCACCTTCGCCTATTGTAGTTTCTCTGAATGAGGCGGTATCTGTGTTGTTGTCTCCATTTATTGCAAATGATATATAGGTGAAAATGTCTTTTGTAAGAAAAGATTTCGTATCCGGGTTGCTGCTCATGTTGTTATCTTTCATTAGATAAACATCAGGTTTAAGAATGAATTTTTCATTCCCTTTGTTTTTTTTGCTTTGGAACTCCAATGCATAAAACTTTCGCCCCTTTTCATTTCCAGCTGAATCTTTAAGATAAGTTACATCATATTCACCCATTTTTGTCGCCACTTGTCTAATGAGTGTTAGGTTCTCAGTAGGGTTGTCTTGTTTTTTACTCATAGGGTCTATGGAAGCAGGAATATTGATTCCATTGACTTTGCTGTCGCTGATGACGACTTTGTTGCTGCTTGAAATGAGCATCCCAACAATCATAATAGCAAACCCTGCATGAGATATGGATCCCCCAGCATGACTGAATTTATCTTTCAATCCAATCCTGATATACATTGCATTTGCAATGAAAGAATAAATCATGCAGAAGGAAGCAGTATAAATTGCACCAAGAAAGCCTGCCCCATGTTTGTAATAGGTATAAGGATAAACTATTGCAAGTATCGCCGTTATTATGGCGGATAAAATAGTAGGGTAAACGATTTTCTTAATAAATGCCGAACGTGGAGTTGATTTGTATTTAAGATATTGAGAAAATGCAGTGATCAATCCAAGGATGATAGCTACCAGAATCATTACTTTATTATACAGGAATTCAGGGTCTTCCGGCAATGCTAATGGACCTCCATGAATTTTGATGATAAGATCATTTAATAAGGGCGTTTTACTGTAGACAGGTATAGAAGTAATAAGGATGATAAATAAAGAAGATAAAAATAGAATGAGCGCCCCTATGAACATCCAGAATTCCCTGGAAGATGTTTCTTCTTCTTTGATAATTACAGGTATGTTTTTTTGATGTTTAAAATATAAAAGGATAATAGGAATTGCAAACATCAACACAAAAATTCCTATCATAATGTTGATAGCTTTTCCTGCTTCGGTAAATGCATGAACGGAAGTGTCTCCTAAAATACCTGTTCTTGTTAAAAATGTAGAGTATAATACAAAAATAAAACTCAATATAGAGAACCAATAACTGGCTTTTAAAGAATGTCCTGTTGATTTATAAATCAGCATTGTGTGAACACCTGCCACCATGATTAACCAAGGCACCAATGAGGCATTTTCTACTGGATCCCAGGCCCAATATCCGCCAAAGCTCAATGATTCATAAGCCCATTTACCGCCCATCATGATGCCAATTCCCAATATCGCTGCACTGAACAAGGCCCATGGTAAAGCTGGTTTAATCCAATCGCCATATTTTTTTGTTTGCAAACCTGCATAGGCAAATCCAAAGGGGATGATGGTGGACGCAAATCCTAAAAACAATATCGGTGGATGAATTACCATCCAATAATTTCTTAGTAGTACATTTAAACCCATTCCATCTTTAAGGAAAGTAAGGTAGTTTGGTTGCGAAAATATTGGGGCAGGAATTTCGTTTCTAGTTAAAGTAAATGGACTGTTTCCTATTCTTACACCAAAAAAATAAATTCCCAATATCATCAGCATCAAGAAGAACTGTGCAACATTGACTATAGTCATCAAGGGTGCTTTCCATTCATTGTCTTTTTTTCTAAAACAAATGATGCTACCCAATACTGCATGCCAAATGGACCATAGTAAAAAACTGCCTTCCTGACCTTCCCAAATACAGGCCAGTAAATATTTATATTCCAGCTCCTTAGACGCATGCTTATAGGCATACATATACTCATAGTAATGATGAGAGCATATATAAAAAATGATGGAAAAAATGGAAAGGATACTGATTCCTTGTATCAGAAAAAGAATACGTCCATATTGTTCCCATTTTATTTTTGATTCTTGATTAATTGCTCTGGAAGCATTGTAATAAGCCATTAATGAAATAAATGACGAAACCAGTGCCAGTATTACAAAAAAATGTCCAATTTGTCCGGGCAGTAAATGTTCTCCTTCAAATTTAATCATTGCAGGTGTTTGATTTTATTTGGAACTGTCTTGTTCTTTAATGTTTTTTTCAAGCATTTTCTTATCATCCTTGTATTTGCTAGGGCATTTTAAAAGGATGTCTTTGCAGTCAAAGTAATCTTTTTGCATTTTGCCCTTTAAAACAATGCGTTCGCTTTTTTCAAAGTCGGTAGGTTTGTTATTGTGATAGATTACTTTGGTTTTTCCCCCTAAACTATCTACTGCATAAAATTCAAGATAATTAGGGTTATTGATAGGGTCATAATTGATGGATTGCGACTTGTCTAATTTCGCAATAATATGTACAAATTTCCCTTGTTTATTTTTCGCAGAATCGATCGTGTCATAAGTGGAGAAATCAACAGAAAATACTAATAATCCTACTATTAAGACTGCGATTCCAATCAGAATAATGATGTGCGTTCTCTTCATTAAAATTAATTTGATGCGAAGTTAATTTAAAACTGAAAGCAATAGCATATTCTTATTTTTTAAATGGATAAAAAGTTCAATTA
The DNA here is from genome assembly GCA_945872815.1 of Chitinophaga pinensis. GTDB lineage: Bacteria > Bacteroidota > Bacteroidia > Chitinophagales > Chitinophagaceae > Ferruginibacter > Ferruginibacter pinensis_C. The sequence goes on along the minus strand of CAMCAY010000036.1, from coordinate 11,838 downwards.
TCTTTGTGCTTGAATAATAAATTTCCATTATGACAGATCTTTCCAATTTTGATCCAAATTCAGTTGGTAACCCCAATAACAATGTTTTCGGACTCCCTTTTTCTGAAAATGATGCAAGGTTGGTTATTTTACCAATTCCCTGGGAAGTAACTGTTAGTTATAATGCCGGAACAGCGAGGGCTCCAGACCATATTTTTACTGCAAGTTTACAAGTAGACCTTTACGATCCGGATTTTAAAGATGCATGGCAACAGGGTTTTTTTATGAGAACCCCAGACAAGAAAATTCTGACTAAAAGTGATTACCTGCGCAAGGAAGCTGAACTATATATCAATTTTATTGCACAAGGAGAAAAAGTGGAATCCAATAAATTCATGACCAAAACTTTAAAGGAAATCAATCAGGGAAGTGTCTTTTTAAATGATTGGGTTTTTGAACAAACATCCGATTTATTAAAGAAAGGTAAATTAGTTGCCTTACTGGGCGGTGATCACAGTACTCCTCTTGGTTTTTTTAAAGCAATAGCTGATAAGTATGATAATTATGGTATTCTGCAAATTGATGCTCATTGTGATTTAAGAAATGCTTACGAAGGGTTTAATTTTTCTCATGCTTCAATTATGTACAATGCTTTAGAGCAAGTTCAATCTTTGTCTAAATTGGTTCAGGTAGGAATCAGAGATTATTGTGAAGAAGAATTGGATTTTATTAATAACAGTAAAGGTAAAGTGGTAACTTATTTTGATAAAGACATTAAAACCAGACAATACGAAGGGGAGACTTGGAAAAATATTGTAGATGAAATTGTTAATCATTTACCTCAACATGTTTTTATCAGCTTTGATATTGATGGATTGGATCCAAAACTTTGTCCACATACTGGAACTCCTGTGCAAGGTGGATTTGAAACGGAACAAGTTTTTTATCTGCTTAATAAAGTATTTAAGTCTGGAAAAAAAATTATTGGTTTCGATTTGAATGAAGTAGGGGTAAGCAACAATGAATGGGATGAAAATGTAGGAGCGAGGGTATTATATAAACTCTGCAATTTATTAACTGCCAGCAACCCAATTAATGAATAATTATAAAATCGTTCTTCCCAATACCAAAGCTTCTACTTATAGAATAGTAACTATAATTATTGCGCTGTTGAATGTAATTACTATTACTTATTTTCATCACTATGTTGCTAAAAAAGATACCATTGATTTTTATTTTACTGAAGTAGGGTACATTTTTTTGTTACCTCCTTTAATCAGTTACTTTATTTATAAGAAGGGAAGGGCTTTTTCCATGGGTTCAATCGCTTTTGGTAATTTTTTGGCTTCAATAGTTTGGTGGACCATCAGTACTTGGTATTTGGGATTGCTGTCTATGGTATTTTCTATTCTTGGATTTTATGCATTGAAACCAGACTTTACCATCATCATCAATTTGAATGGCATTATTTATCCATCATTCCCAAAAAAAATTATTCAGTGGTCTGAGCTTGATAATGTTGTACTTAAAGACAATGTACTGACTATTGATTTTAAAAACAATAATTTGATACAGCATACATTTGATCAATCCGAAAATGAAACCCTGGATGAAGTTGCATTAAATCAATTTGTTAAATCTCATCTCCAATAATAAATTTTACATGAGCATACTCAATCATTCTCCTTATTTAATGTATTCCGATGGCAATGGTAATATTTTCGAAGATACCAGTTTGTATGTAGTGGGAAGAAGTGGATGGGATGCATATCCTATTCCAATGGAAGATTGGATTGAATTGCCCGAAGGCGGACAACTGTATGAATTGCCCGGAAGAAGAGGTATCGGGATTGATGTAGAAAGTGGAGAAATGCGTTTGTGTGAAAAAGGGTGGGCTGTAGCTGCATTCATTCCACCTGCTCATACGGGATTGTTCATGGCTGCTTATGAAACGATGCCGGATGCACCAACATTGCCCTTATTTTGTTACACTGCTGCAGGTTGGCATAATGATCAATTGTTTGTTCCGGCAGTTAGAATTGAAAAAGATATTCGTCAGGAAGCTTCTGGATATGATGATGAACAAATTCAAAATGGGTATGATCAATTGCTTTCAGCTTATCCCGACAATAGATTGGTTAAACATTTAATGGACAACTGTTGCATGACTTACACTTGTCCGGCTGCTAGAAATTTAGCGTTGGGTAGATGGGAATGCCCTGTGCCTGTTTCTCCTGCTTGTAATGCAAATTGTATAGGTTGTATATCTTTTCAACCGGAAGATGAAACGATATTCAGCACTCAGGATAGACTTACATTCAAGCCATTAGCGGAAGAAATTGTAGAGTTTACAGTTCCTCATTTAGAGACAGCACCTTTTCCGATTATCAGCTATGGTCAGGGTTGCGAAGGAGAACCATTGCTCATGTGGGAAACCATCAAAGAGTCAATTATTGAAATAAGAAAACATACTCCCAAAGGAAGTATCAATATCAATACCAATGGAAGTAAGCCTGATGCGGTAAAAGTTTTGTGTGAAGCCGGATTGAACAGTATTCGCGTAAGTACAAACTCTGCAAGAAAAGAAATTTATACAGCGTATTACAAACCCAATAATTATCAATTTGAAGATATTGTTGAGAGTCTTAAAATTGCGAGATCTTTCGGAGCTTGGACAAGTATCAACTATTTTGTTTTCCCCGGTATGACTGACAGCATTGAAGAATATGAAGCATTGAGAAAGTTGATTAAGGAAACAGATTTGTGTATGATACAATGGAGGAATTTTAATATTGACCCTGATTGGTATCTTGAAAAAATAAATGTCCCCGATACAGGTGAATGTATGGGCGTTAAACAAATGATGGAACTTATCAGAGAAGAATTCCCAAATCTAAAATTTGGTTACTTCAATCCATCAATAGAACGAATAAAAGGCGATTATCAAAGTGATTTTGCTCATTAATAGGGTGATTTGTTTTCTTTAAATAACAAAATAATATAAATGTATTTTTTATATCAATTATAGATTTTATCTAATTTCTTAGTGCTTTCTTGTTCTATGATATTGTTGAGTAACTACTGCACCAGATGTGTCAGTAAGTTTGTAGGTATAGTTATTTAGATTGTCCCAATAATATTCTACATAGCCTGTTTTATTTCTGATTGTGTAAGTAAGTAAATAATGATTGGGGCCAGTCATGTTAAAATCAGTGATAACTGCCTCTCTAAGTGGAGATGTTGCTGGTCTTAAGGATGAGGCAAATGCCTGCGGTAATATTTGATTTTCAGGAGCAGGTGTAGTTGGGTCAATTGTTACTTTTCCTCGCATAGCACCAACAACGTATGGATAAGTGGTAGTACCGTGGTAGTGATATATTCCATTCGAACCAATGTGTCCATGACAAGTATCTAAAGTGTTCATTGAACTTCCATCTGGCTCCCTAGAGCCATAAACAGCAAATCCGTCCAAAGCAAACGCAATGGGCTTCAATCCTGATGTTGCCTCGAGTTGTAAAGGAGCGGCATGATAATGGTAGTCGTCTGCTTTTCCGCAATGTCCACCCCATTGATCGAGTTCGCCAATAGCATAAGAATCTTCCCCGCGATTATTTAATGCATTGAAAATTGGAATTCCATTTACAGCAATGGCTACTGCTCCTTTCATGAAATTGGTTCTTGTACTTAATGGAATTGATGCGTAAACAGGTTGAAGAGGAATAGACCAACTGTTGGTATCAATGTAATATTGAGGAATAGGTACCTGTTGTTGCCAGTTTGTTATACCAATCATCATATTGTGATTGGGAAATCCATTTGTAGCGACATGAAAATAATTGCTGTCCCAATTTGTTGAAACACTTGGTTTGTAAGGTTCAAAAGCTGAGTCAATGAATGTTGGACTTGTGTGTGGAATTCCTTGATTGTAAATATCAGGTATGATTGTTTCAATGATTTTATTTTTTTTGCAAGCAACAATTGAAAATGCCAAGAAAAATAAAGCAAATAACGAGTAAGCAATTCTTGTAAAAACAGGTTCATTTCTTTTTTTTGATTTAATTCCTATTAAAAGGAAAAAAATACTGATTGTGATACTAATCAAAAAAATTGCTACCTGAAAATGAAAATTTTGGGATGAGGGTGATGCGATTCCGTTTAAAGTATTAATTCTATTGATTTCTTCATCAACATATTTTTTGTCATTTCCCTGAACAATATCGTAGGGTATTTGAAAAATTTTACCATCTATGCCTTCAATAAAAATTTTATTATTATTGAACATCATAAAATTTCCAATTAATTTATCTTGTCGTTGAATATTCCAATGGTGTAGACTACTAATTTCAGATAGTTTGTAATGACCTATTGGGTGAGCCAATAAATACATGCTCAAAAAAAATATATTGAAATGGAAAGAAACTTTTTCATGAAAATTTTAAATTAAAAAATCCAACTTAAACAATAATAAATTTTAGAAAGCTGTGATTTTTACAAAGTCTCCTTGAGCCATTTATAAAATTCATTTTGCCAAATCAAAGCGTTTTGAGAAGAGAGAACCCAATGATTTTCATCGGGCATATAGACTAATTTACTTTTAATTCCCCGTAATTGAGCAGCCTGAAAAGCCTGTAAACCTTGTTCTATGGGAACTCTGTAATCTTTTCCGCCCTGATAAATCAAAATTGGGGTGTTCCAATTTCCAACTTTTTCAATTGGGTTAAAATTTATCAATGAATTTTGAACTGTGGTGTTGTTCTTTTCCCAGTACCTTCCTCCAAAATCCCAGTCCGTAAACCAAAGTTCTTCCGTTGTTCCCATCATGCTTCTTAAATCAAATACACCATCATGAGCAATAAAAGTTTTAAATCGATTGTTGTGGATGCCTGCCAAATAAAATACGGAATATCCGCCATAGCTGGCACCTACACATCCTCTTCTTGATGTATCCACATATTTTTCCTTGCTGATATCGTCTATTGTACTCAAGTAATCGTTCATAACTTGTCCACCCCAGTCTTTACTAATGGATTCATTCCATTCAGTACCATGACCCGGCATTCCTCTTCTGTTGGGTGCAATTACAATATATCCGTTGGCTGCCATTAATTGAAAATTCCATCTGAATGAATAGAATTGAGTCAATGGAGATTGAGGACCTCCCTGGCAATACAATAGTGTTGGATATTTTTTATTGGGATTGAAATCAGGCGGATAAATTACCCAAGCAAGCATATTTTTTCCATCGGTCGTTTTAATAAATCGCCTTTCAGTTTTACTCAAGTTGATATTTGAATAAAACGCATCATTCACATGTGTCAATTGATTCATTGATCCATTGGTAATATCAATTGTAAAAATTTCCGTTGCATGGTTCATGTCTGTTCTGGAAACAATTAAAAAGTTTCCTGCTTGCCCGATAATTCCGTTGATGTCGAAATCGCCCCTCGTTATTTGTTTTATTTGAGGCATGATTTTCTTTAATCCCGGATAGGTTACTTCAAATAATTGAAGCGTTCCATCAACCGGAGCATAGAAGAATATACTATTGCCATCATCGTTCCATCTAAATCCTTCTACATGTATTTTGTCGTCGTTTTGGGTTAGGTTCATTTTGGAAATGCCATTCCATACAATGATATCTTGTTTGTCCGCTTCATAGCCATCTCTACGCATGCTTAACCAGGCCAGCTCATTTTTTTTATTGAATGAAGGATTGATATCGTATCCCATCATACCTTCTGTAATATTCGTTGTTTTACCTGTAGCAATATCGTAAGAATACAAATCCGTATTGGTGCTAATGGCATAATCAGTACCATATTTCTTCTTTGTTACATAAACAACATGTTTACTGTCGCTGCTCCAAACATAATCTTCTGATCCTCCGAAAGGTTTGGTAGGGCAATCGTAAGGTTCATTTTGAAGAAGGTCTATCTTGTTTTTAGGGTTGGCAATTTCTGTTATGAAGACATGGTCAAAGTTTCCGTCTTCCCATGTATCCCAATGACGATTATTCAGATTGTCGAAAATATATACATTCGATTTTGTTAGAGCAGGGTAGTAATCTTCTCCTCTTATTTTTTTTATTTTAACTGCTTCATCACTCAGTTGGAATTTTCCATCAGGAGAAATGCTGTTGTCTTGGAGAAGGCTGTCCGAATTATTGATTGGGAAAGATTTTCCATCTTCTAGTGAAATGAAATATTTCTTGGAACTGCTTTTGTTGAGTTCTGTATTAGGAGTGCTGACATTGTAAACCACATATTTTTTGTCTTTAGACACTCCTAAACCTGATACCCTTTTTATTTTCCATAATAATTCGGGAGTTAGATTTTGTTGAGCATTACTATTAATGCAAATGCAAAAAAAGAAAATTAAAAGAGTTAAATTCTTCATTTTTGATGGCTTGATTTGATTATAACTATTAGCGTAGATAGTAAATATATATTTATTTGTGTTCTCCAAAAACACTTCTTAAAACATCAGCAATTTCCCCCAATGTACAATAGTTTTCAACTGCTTCAATTACAACAGGCATGATGTTTTCTTTGGAGAGTGCAACTGTATTTAGTTCGGAGAGAATGTTTTTTACTTTTTCATTGTCTCTTTTGGATTTCAGGGTTGTTAATTTATCGCATTGCATTTTTTGAATGCTATCATCTATTTTGAAACCTGGTATTTTTTCATTGTCATTTGTAATGAATTTGTTTACCCCAACAATTATTTTTGAATTGTTCTCAATGTTTTGCTGATAGGCATAGGCACTGTTTGCTATTTCATCTTGAATAAATCCACTTTCAATAGCGGCTACACTTCCACCCAATGCATCTATCTGGTCAATGATTTCCCATGCTTTGGATTCAACTTCATTTGTCAACGACTCAACAAAATAACTTCCTGCCAATGGATCTACGGTATCAGCCGCCCCGCTTTCATAAGCTACGATTTGCTGAGTTCTTAAAGCAATTTTGGCAGCTTCTTCAGTTGGTAAACTTAGCGCTTCATCGTAACCGTTAGTATGTAAGGATTGAGTTCCTCCAAGTACAGCAGCCAAAGTTTGAATGGTAACACGACTGATATTGTTCATTGGTTGTTGAGCAGTGAGTGTGCTTCCGCCGGTTTGAGTATGAAAACGCAACATCATTGCTTTTTCATCAGTAGTTCCAAGGTCTTTCATAATGGTTGACCACATTCTTCTTGCAGCTCTGAATTTCGCTACTTCTTCAAACAAGTTATTATGGGCATTAAAAAAGAATGAAAGTCTTTTGCCAAATACATTGATATCCAGTCCTTTTTCTAATGCAGCTTTTACATAGGCTTTTCCATTACTTAATGTAAAGGCAATTTCTTGAACAGCGGTACTGCCCGCCTCTCTGATATGATAGCCAGAGATGGAAATAGTATTCCATTTCGGTAACGATTGGCTGCACCATTCAAAAATATCGGTGATGATACGCATGGAGGGCTTGGGAGGGTAGATGTAGGTTCCCCTGGCAGCATATTCCTTTAAAATATCATTCTGTATAGTTCCTGAAATTTTGTTTAAATCAGCTCCTTGTTTTTTTGCTAGGGCAACATAAAATGCCAGTAAAATAAATCCTGTAGCATTGATTGTCATAGAGGTAGAAACATCTTCCAGTTTGATACCTTCAAACAATTTTTCCATATCCTCCAAACTATCGATGGCTACGCCAACTTTTCCTACTTCGCCATCAGCTAAAGGATGATTGCTGTCGTAACCAATTTGTGTAGGTAAATCGAAAGCCACACTTAACCCACTTACGCCTTGATTTAGTAAATAGTGATAACGTTTATTGCTTTCTTCAGCTGTGGAGAATCCAGCGTATTGACGCATCGTCCACAGTTTGCCTCTGTACATGGAAGTTTGAACTCCTCTTGTAAATGGAAATTCACCTGCCAATGATTGTTCTTTTATTGAGTCATCTTTAGATGTGTATGTTTCCTTTATTTCAATTCCGGAATCTGTGGTGATTTTTTTATCAGACATGAAAACAATTTTAGTTCAGTAATTTTTTAGCTTCAAATTGTAAAGCATCCAACACAATTTTATTCATTTCTGCATTGGGTGTCATACTGTATTCAATAATCATTTTCCCCAAATCAATAGCAGTGGCTTCTGGAGGTAAATTTGAGGTTAGTTGATTGATGATGTAAATATTCTGGTCTTTTAATCTTGTAACAGCATTCCATAATTCTGGAATTACATAAATCTGTTGACTCATGTTGTATTCATATTCGCCTTTAATGGTTTCTGTGAGTACATGGTGGTATTCTGCAGCAGATAAACCGGCACTGTCTGTTCTTCTTACAATATTGTTAAAGCCACATCTTTCTGCATATAAACTCAATCTTTCCAATGCTTGTAATTTCAATTTATTCCCTTCTGGATTTTTTTGATTGGATTCAATTAATTGTTTTTTCAGTTTTTTAATCTCAAGAAACAGATAGAATACAAGAGCCAAAGTGGCTAAGGTTATGATAAATTCTATTGACTGGATTATTTGCATAGATGTTTAATTTTATGCAAATGTACTTAAGATACAGTAAGAAACTCAATAGTTAACTCTTATAAAAGGAGTTAATATAGGTTTTAAATAACATGTAATTCGTTGTTTGAATACTTAAACTAATTGGTATCGCAATCAACGATTTACTTACAGAACATTCATGAATGTTCCTACTTTCGGAAACAGGAGTGCTTGACAGAATGTTATTTAGCTGTAATTTTGAGAAATTTAAATTATGGAAACAGCACTTTCAATACCTGTTCAATTTACACCATCAGCATCTGCAGAAATTATTCGATTAATGAACGAGCCTGATTTTGATTCTAATAAAAAACTACGAGTTGGAGTGAAGGGAGGAGGGTGCAGTGGTATGACTTATATTTTAGAATTCGATGAAATGAAACCAAATGATGAAACGTATCAAACAGAAATATTTTCATTTATAATGGATAAATCCCACGCTATTTATTTGATCGGAATGGAAGTGAATTGGGAAGGAGGATTGAATTCCAGAGGTTTTACTTTTAAAAACCCCAATGCGAGTAGTACTTGTGGTTGCGGAACGAGTTTTGCAGTATAGTCAATTCGAAATTTAAAAGTCAAAAGTCAAAAAATGAATAGTCTCTGATTGAGAAGGGTGTTCATTTTCTTTTAAATTTAAATTACCACATGATTTCAAAAATTTTAATCGCTCGACTTATTCAATATTTCAATAGTTTAGGTAAAATCTCTGAAATTAGCGCCGGTCTGCGACCGGTGATTTCAAGAGTATTAGGACTTTGTCCCTTTAATAATTTATATAATCGCTAATACTTTATCTGGAAATGGTTTTTTTGCTTTTCACTTTTTAATTTTAAAAAAAACACCCCAGCTTTTTAAGACTGAGGTGTATTATAATCTGTTATTTTATTGATTAAAGCTCTGGTGCTTTCTCTTTCTTTCTGATTTCTTTAGCTGCACCTAATGGCTTGTCTTTTGCAAAATCAACCAAGATAGGAGCTCCCACAAAAATAGAAGAATAAGTACCTGTAATAACCCCAATCAACATTGAAAATGCAAATCCGCGTGTAACTTCACCACCGAAGATAAACAATATCAAAATGGTTAAGAATACAGTCAATGAAGTCATAACCGTACGACTTAAAGTGTCATTGATGGCTTTATTGATAATGTTTGTTTTGCTTTCGCCTTTCATGTCCCTGCTGTATTCACGAATTCTATCGAATACAATCACGGTATCATTCATAGAGAAACCAATCACCGTCAATATCGCAGCAATGAAGTGCTGATCGATTTCAAGCGGGAAAGGAACAATGTCTTTAAAGAATGAAAATACTGCTAAAGTTACCAATACGTCATGCAATAAGGTAAGAATGGTTCCTGCGGAATATCTCCAATCGCGGAAACGCATGAAGATGTAAAGGAAAATCATCAACATGGCAAATATTGTAGCTTTAAAAGCACCTCTTTTCAAATCGTCAGATATGCTCGGTTGAACTGTGGTAGAACTTTGAATATTGTTCTTTACAAATTCATCGTAAGAAATTGATGCAGGTAAAGAAGATTTTAATCCTTCGTATAATCTGTATTGTACTGCACTATCCGCATTTTCCTGACCTTTTAAATAAGCAGTAGTGATGTTGATATGACGACCATCTTCACCAATCGTTTTCAATGTGATATTATCACCATCCAAAGATTTTTTAAGGTTATCTCTGAAAGTATTGTTTGCATCAACTTTTTTATCAAAAACGATTGTATAACTGCGACCTCCTTTAAATTCAACCCCTTGATGGAAGCCATTGAAGAATGAAGCAACGCCAGCCAATAATACGAAAGCAGAAATTACATAAGCCACTTTTCTGTATTCAATAAACTTGTAATTGGCATGCTTGAATATTCTTTTAGAAATAGCAGTGAAATAATTGAAGTGACGTTGTTTGTTTGTCCAAAATTCAGTAATCAATCTTGATACTAAAATTCCACAGAACAACGACAATAAAATACCAATAATCTGAGTCGTAGCAAATCCTAGTACCGGACCTAATCCGAAGTAAGCAAGGATAACGGCAGTTAACAATGAAGTAACGTGTGCATCAATTACAGGAGCTAAAGAACGTTGGTATCCGTCATTTACTGCAGATTGGTATGATTTTCCTTTAGACAATTCTTCTTTGATTCTTTCAAAGATGATTACGTTGGTATCTACCGCCATACCAATGGTTAGTACAAGACCTGCGATACCGGCTGCAGTTAAAGTAAAGCCCATTGCAGTTAATACTCCAATGGTAAACAATAAGTTGAAAATAAGAGCAATGTTGGCTACCCATCCACCAGTGTTGTAATACACCAGCATCAACAAGAATATAACGATAAAGGCAACGAAGAATGCCATGATACCTCCATGTACTGCTTCCTGACCAAGTGTAGGACCTACAACTTGCTCAGCTACAATTTTTGCAGGTGCATCTAATTTACCTGACTTTAAAATATTTGCAAGATCCTGAGCTTCTTCTACTGTGAAGTTGCCTGAAATTTCTGAATTACCTCCTTCGATTGCACCATTCACATTAGGAGCACTGTAAACAATATCATCCAAAGCTATTGCAATAGGACGACCAACATTTTTACCGGTTAATTTAGCCCAAATTTTACTTCCGGAATTAGTCATGGTCATTTTGATTGCAGGCTTACCTGACTCATCATAATCTTGTCTTGCTTCTTCAACACCTTCACCTTCCAATGGAGCTTTTGCATTTCCCGGGTTTGTTTTGATAGCATATAATGGGAAATATCTTACACTGCCTTTCGCTGATTTTTCTTCAATGCCAAACAGAAATTTAAGATTTGCAGGTAATGAACTTTTTACCACATCATTATTGATATAGCTGAAAAATAAAGCAGTATCTTTTAATGCAACACTTCCAAGAGCAGAAGCATAGAATCGTTTTCCGTTTTTGTCGGTTTGAACATCAATAGGATTGATTACTCTAAAGAAAGGATTCTCATTCATTTTAGAAAGTGTTGAATCTTTTGCTTTTGCAGAATCATTGGTGACACCATTCAGGTAATTTTTTAGATTTTCGTCTGCAACTTTTAATGAGCTGGCTAATTCATCAATTTGATAAACTTCCCAGAATTGAAGGTTGGCAGAGGATTGTAAAAACTTACGTACTCTTTCTGGGTCATTAACACCGGCTAATTCAACATTGATAACTCCTTTGTTTTCATCCAGATTGATGTTTGGTTGAGCAACACCGAATTTATCAATACGTTTTACAAGAATCTTGTAAGTTTGACCAATGGCGCCTTTAGCTACAGCTTTAATTTT
>CAMCAY010000035.1 GCA_945872815.1 Chitinophaga pinensis | reverse complement strand
GTACCAATGATAAAAGATGGTATAAAAGCCATCAAATGGTTTACAGAGAATGGTATTAAAACCAACTGCACATTGGTGTTTTCTGCCGGCCAGGCCATTTTGGCCGCAAAAGCAGGCGCAACGTATGTTTCGCCTTTTATTGGCCGTATAGATGACAGTGGTTGGGATGGAATGGAATTGATTCATCAGATGAGGCAGATATTCAGTACTCAGGGTTTTAAGACTGAAATTTTAGCTGCTTCCATTCGTAACCCCAATCATATCATTAAATGTGCTGAAGCTGGAGCAGATGTTTGTACATCACCTTTGGATTCAATTTTGGGTTTGTTAAAACACCCATTGACTGATATTGGGTTGGCTAAGTTTTTGGAAGATTCTAAAAAGTTCGCATAGGTTTTATTGAATTAAACGATATTGAAAAGACGGATTTATCCGTCTTTTTCTTTTTGTTAAGCTCAAATTTATCCGATGACAAAAGTGTTATTATTCGATAACTATGATTCTTTTAGTTACAATCTTGTTCATTTGGTTGAAAAGATATTGCATGTAAAAATTGATGTTTACAAGAATGATCGGCTTTACTTAGAAGATGTAAAAAAGTACGATAAAATTATTTTATCACCTGGCCCGGGTATTCCGGACGAAGCTGGGTTATTGAAGGGTCTTATTAAAGAATATGCAACAAGCAAATCTATATTGGGAGTTTGCCTTGGTCATCAGGCTATTGCAGAGGTTTTCGGTGCAAATTTAATAAACTTAGAAATTCCTTTTCATGGAATTGCAACTCCCTTAAAAGTACTCAATAAAAAAAATAGATTATACTCAGGAATATATGATAATCAATTAGTTGGGCACTATCATAGTTGGGTCGTAGATCAAGAGAATTTTCCTGAATGTTTGGAAGTAACCGCAGTTGACAATCAAGACAATATTATGAGTTTGTGTCATGCAAAATACGATGTTCAGGGAGTGCAATTTCATCCGGAAAGTATATTGACCACATGTGGAGAAAAGATAATTAGAAATTGGTTGTTTGGATAAATTATAAAAAAATAATGTACTTAAAATTATTAACTTCAAATTTTATTTCTTGAATAGGATACTAGCAAGAAAAAACTTAATATTGCAATCTACACATTGATTAATAGTATATGATGAAAAAAGTATCATTGTTTTTGTTGTTATTTCCTATAATAACAATTGCCCAAAATAAGAAAAAATCAACTGGAAAATCGCCTGCATCAAATGTGGAAGCAAAACTTGCTTCAAGCAATGCTAGCAAGGGGTATTCCATTAATGGAACAATAGAGGGATATCCTGATGGAACTGTTGTGGATTTATTAAACGGAAATAACAGAATGCCAGAGACCACTACAAAATTGATAAATGGTAAATTTTTACTCAATGGAAAAGTAGAAGCACCTGATTTTAAGCTAATTACTTTTGATAAATCACAATCCTATATATTGTTATTTTTGGACAATAGCGATATTACAATCTCTGCAAAAAAAGATGAACTGAACAAAGCCATTGTTACAGGATCAAAAACCCAGGATGACTTTATGGTATACAGCAGAATTACTACTCCATTCGAACCGATGTTTCAGCAAGGAGCAGTGATTGATAAAGAAGCTGCAAAGCAATGTATTTATCAGCTGATCAATTTTGTTGAGAATAACAAATCTTCATTCATTTCTCCATTGGCGATTTATCGTATCAATCAACTCAATTCTGATGTCGATATGATTGAAGAACTGTATTCAAAGCTTTCTGAGGAAGTGAAAGTTTCTCCGATTGGAAGTTATATTGCTCAACAAATTAACGATTCAAAAAAAGATCCTTTAGGAAGAGTAATTCCCGATTTTGAACAAGCTGATGTAAACGGTACTAAAGTAAATATTAAATCTTTCAGAGGGCAATATGTATTGATTGATTTTTGGGCTAGTTGGTGCGGACCCTGTAGAGGAGAAAATCCAAATGTAGTAAATGCATTCAATAAATATAAAGACAAAGGGTTTACTGTATTAGGAATATCTTTAGATAAAACTAAAGATCCATGGATAGAAGCCATTAGCCATGATGGGCTTACCTGGACTCATGTAAGTGATTTAAGGGGTTGGAGTAATGCAGTTGCTCAACAATTCGGCATTCAAAGTATTCCTCAGAATTTTTTAGTGGATCCTTCGGGTGTGGTTATTGGTAAGAATCTTCGTGGAGCTGCTTTGGAAGCCAAGTTGGAAAGTATCTTCAAAAAGTAATTGATTTGCTTATCCAATTGTGATTTTTAAAATCCATTTTCTGACATTTTCAATTGTCTCTTATACAATTGAACTGTATTTTCCAGACCCATATAAAGTGCATCACAAATAAGTGCATGTCCTATAGAAACTTCTTTTAAATGGGGAATATTTTTAGCAAAGTAGGATAGGTTGTGTAAATCAAGATCATGACCGGCATTGATGTCTAATTCAAGTTCATATGCCCTTTTAGCAGCAGCAATAAAGGGTTCTATGGCTGCTACTTTATTTCCATTTTGATATTCTTTGGCATAACTCTCTGTATATAATTCAATCCTGTCAGTACCTGTTTCATTTGCTCCTTCAATCATTTCCATAACCGGATCCACAAATATGGAAACCCTTATCCCATTTGATTTAAAAATACTTATAATTTCCTTCAGGTAATTTTTGTGTTCAATCGTATTCCATCCGTGATTACTAGTCAATTGATTTAATGAATCGGGAACAAGTGTTACCTGCGTAGGTTTATTGTCTAACACGAGCTTAATGAATTTATCTTCTATTGGATTTCCTTCAATATTAAATTCTGTTGTAATAATTTTTTTTAATTCATAAACGTCTGAATATCGGATATGTCTCTCATCTGGTCTGGGATGAACCGTAATGCCATCTGCCCCAAATCGCTCTATATCTTTGGTATACTGGATAATATCAGGGTTATTGCCCCCTCTTGAATTTCTTAAAGTGGCCAATTTATTAATATTAACAGATATTTTTGTCATATTGATGAAGTAAAAATAATACGCAAAGTTAACAATTGATGATTTTATTCAGGTTGGCATTATTTTTATTTTTTACAAAGGATTTTTGATTGAAAAACATCTAATATTTAAATCTTGATTGTTGTCTGATAACCTTGAATTTATTGAACTTCTCAAAAAGGGAGATAGGTTGGCTTTTACCGAATTGGTGGAGCAATATCAGCATATTGTCTTTAATACAATATTGAGTATCGTTCAACAATTTCAGGATGCGGAAGATTTGACTCAGGAGGTTTTTGTACAGGTATATAAAAGTATACATGGTTTCAGAGGAGATTCGAAATTGTCTACCTGGATTTACCGAATTGCATTGACAAAATCTTTGGAATTGGAGAGAAAAAGAAAAGCACAAAAAACGATAGGGTTCTTTAAAAATTTGATTGGATTAGATTATGAAAAGGTTGAAGTGAAGGAATTTAATCATCCGGGAATTATTATACAACAGAAAGAAAATGCGTCATTGCTGTTTAGTGCTTTAAAAAAAATACCGGAAAATCAAAGAATCGCATTCATTTTGATTAAAGCAGAAGGACTTAGTTATATGGAAGTCAGTATGATTATGAATAAGTCCATTAAAAGTATTGAGGGATTGATTCATAGGGCAGGGGAAAACCTCAGAGAAATATTAAAATGTCATTATAAAGAAAATTAAACAATAAAATGAACACCAATCAAAAAATAGAAGATATACTCCAGTCAATGGATAAAATGCATCGACCTGTTTTATCTCCATTTTTTAAAGCAAAAGTGGTTAATAAAATATTTGAAGAGAAAGACAATGTCATTTTTTCTGTCAAAAAGCCGTTATTAATCATTTCGTTTTCAATTTTATTACTTGTAATGAATATTGCTATTTTTTATAAAAGTAATAGAAATCAATTTTCAGATAATAAAGCTTCTCAAAAAAGTATGTATGAATTTGCCAAGGAATACAATTTGAATTCAATTTCTATAAATTACTACAATGAATTACCCAAAAGAGAAAACCTCTTGCCAAACCGCGATGCGTATTAATGGTATGGCATGTTGTAATAATATAAAATAAAAATACACTCATGAAAAACAATAATAACAAGCTGCTCTTTTTCATTATTTTAATTCTGCTGATAGCCAATACTGTATTTTCTTCTGTACTTTGGTTCAGAAGTAATCATCATCCGAGACCGGTCCCACCTCCTCCTAGGGGACAGATTTTAATTGATGAACTCCAGCCAGTCGGTGAACAAAAAGAATTGATTCAATCATTAATGAGTGAGCATTTTGATAAGCTGGATGCATTAAAAGACAAAGAACACAAAGCAAAATCTGTATTTTTTTCACTTTTACTCAAAGATACTGTCAGCGTTGCTGCTATTTTGAATTATGCCGAACATGCATCCAATATTTCATTGGAGATTGATACAATGGTCTTTAATCATTTTAATAAACTTAGATCATTGTGTAATCCTGACCAGAAGGAAAAGCTGGACAGGGTTATTCAACGAATTTTAATTAATTCAGATGATATCCCAAATGTCGGCGGTCCGGAAGAAAAAGACGCATTTCAAGAGCAAACAAAATCAGAAAATAGTGTAGGTAATCATTCTAAGGAGCCCGCAGATCATTTCAAAAACGAAAGGCCAGATGATCATCCACACAATCATCACCGCATGCCTCCTCCACCTAGACATGAGGATAGGCACCATGATAAACATCCCGAAGAATTTCCTGATGGCCCACCTCAAATGCCCCCACCAGGCATGGAATAGTTCTTTTATGGTTTGTTGTTTACAGTAAACGCAATAATTAAATTGTATTGACAATCAATATTCTTAAAAATAATTTCCATCTTTTTGTGCCTTTTTTCTGAGCAGATATTTTCCAGCTGCCAATAAAAACAGCTTTAGTTTTTGGTAAAAGATCTGTAATAGCAATAATAATTTCGTTATACTTTAGTTGATTATGCGCAAGGGCTTTTTGGATGAATTTAAATAAGAGGGGAGAAATAACAAAAAGCCAAGTAGAAATAATGAGTATGGACCGAATGAATATTCTTACAATCTGATTTGATGGAATGATGGATTCCTTTGAAAATAATGTAGGATAAAAATAAAATAGCATTAAAATCAACCAGCATGATAAAAAAATAGCTTTGTATTTTTTACTTTTAGTTGTTTTTACTCTACCGATTTCAACATTCATATAATCCTCGCAATTGAATATTAAATCTGCGTTTTCATTTTTCCATGTCATGGATTTTTTCGCAATGTTGGCACCATAAATTCCAATCAATATACCTGCTATAGCATGTGTTAGAACATATAAAGCTGCAAGTATAAAACTGTAATTATTGAGGGTTTTATCTCCTGTTATTTTATGAATAAACTGATTGAAGGCTTCCCAGAATTCATTGCCATAAACTATCAATAATACAAGCAGTCGCTGAATGGCAGATTCCACAGCGCCCAAAAATCCAAATAAAATAGCTGCTATCGAAAAATACTTTTTATTGATAAATAATAGTTGACCCATACATCCCTGAAAGAATAAAGCAATGTATGCAGTTCCCGGACTATGCGGACTTAGCATAAATTTAAAAACCGCCACAATTAGAGTGGCTTTGATGATAGCTTTTTTGTCCGAAATATGAAATGCTATCAACATGATACAAAGCATGGCCAATCCACTAATGACGAGTCCTGAAAATGGAATTTTTATTCCATGCATGATACCCCCAGCAAAGGCCTCTATTATTACCCATAGGGAAATGATTCTGTAATACAATTGTTTTTGTTGAATATTATTTGTTGGGCTATTCATTAAATACGATTTTCTTATCTTTATTGTTAATAATTTTTTAAGTGACACAATTTATATTAAATAACACTGAAATTAAAACCTCTCTTCCAAAAGGTTTGACAATGCTTGATTTTGTCAGGTATCATCAGCACCTTATGGGTACAAAAATTGGATGTAGGGAAGGCGATTGCGGTGCATGTACAATGTTGGTTGGTACTTTGGAAGGAGAGGTAGTGAAGTATCATTCTGTTACAAGTTGTTTGATGCCTTTGGGAAACGCTCATGGAAAACACATTGTGACTATAGAAGGAATTAATCTTGAAAAATTAAATATCGTTCAACAGGCTTTTTCAGATAATGCTGCTACACAATGTGGCTTTTGTACTCCTGGATTTATTATGTCACTTACCGGTTTTTGTCTGGATGATAAAATCCCGACTAACGAAAATGCCATAGATGCTGTTAACGGAAATATATGTCGCTGTACAGGGTATAAGTCAATTGAAAAGGCTGCTGTATCTGTAAGCTACCAACTTCAAGAAAGAGCACATGCCAATCCTATTGAATTTGCTGTAAAGAATAATATAGTGCCTGAATATTTTTTAAACATACCTTCTATGTTAAAAAATATTCAACCCGTTGTGTATTCGGGATCTGAAATTAAAAAAGTTGGTGGTGGAACCGATTTGTATGTTCAGCAACACGATACTATAACACACGAAAAAATTGATTTTTTACTGAACCAATCTCAGTTGAAAGGAATTCAACAGAATGGGAATATTTGTACAATGGGTGGTGCAACCACAGTTTCTGAAATATCAGATTCTCCTGTTTTTAATGAATATTTTAAAGACTTGAATAAGTACATTAAACTTGTCTCTTCAACACCCATTAGAAATATGGCAACTGTCGCTGGAAATTTCACCAATGCTTCTCCTATCGGTGATTTAACCATCCTGTTTCTGGCTTTGGATGCTCAATTACAATTAAATGATGGAAATAGTACAAGAAATATTCCTTTGAGAAGTTTCTATAAAGGATATAAACAACTGAATAAAAATGAAAAAGAAATTATTGAAAAAATAAGTTTCGAATTGCCCTCTGCAAGTGATTTATTTAATTTTGAAAAAGTATGTAAACGAACTCATCTTGATATTGCCAGTGTTAATTCTGCTCTATCAATTAAAATGAATGGAGCAGTTATTGAAAAAGCAGGCATTTCTGCTGGTGGAGTAGGACCGATTCCTATGTATCTTTCTAAGTCAAGTGAATTTCTTTTTGAAAAAACTGTTTCAGAAAAATTGATTTTTGAATTGATCGAAGTTGTACAAAGTGAAATTTCACCAATAAGTGATGCACGGGGAACAGTGAAATACAAAAGACTGTTGCTTTCGCAATTGATTAAAGCACATTTTATTCAATCATTCAGTCATATTGATGTTAATAAATTATTAAAGAACTGATGAAGAACATTGATTCATATACTCATACAAGAGGGGAGTCTGTTTATTTAGATGATATCCCTACATTGACCGGAACACTATATGGAATGGTGTTTGGCTCACCTCTTGCACATGGTAAAATTATTCATTTGGATATTAGTGAGGCTATGGTTTCTGAAGGGATAGTAAGAATATTAACCTATAAAGATATTCCAGGAAAAAATCAGATTGGAGGAATTGTACCTGATGAGCCTCTGATGGCTGAAGATGAAGTGCATTACAATGGAATGCCTGTTGCTTTTGTAGTGGCTACATCGGTTGAGGCGGCAGCTGCAGCTGTTAAAAAAATTAAAATAGAAATTGATCCGTTGCCTGTTATTACTAATCCAAGAGTTGCAAAAGCAAATGGTTCTTTGATAGTACCTCCACGTACTTTTAAAATTGGAGACATTAATAAAGCATTTGCAGAATGTAAATATGTTATTGAAGGAACTGCAGAAACTAACGGTCAAGAACACTTGTATATTGAAACGCAGGGTGCGTATGCTTTGCCTGCTGAAAATGGTGCTATTAAAGTGTACTCTTCCACTCAGGGGCCAACAGCCGTTCAAAGACACATGGCGGATGTATTGGGAATTCCCATGCATCGGATAGAAGTGGATGTAACCCGCCTTGGCGGAGGATTTGGAGGAAAAGAAGATCAGGCAACACCTTGGGCAATATTTTGTGGTTTGGCAAGTTTTTTATTGAAAAAACCGGTGAAATATTCTTTGCATCGAATGGAAGACATGCGAATGACAGGGAAAAGAAATCCTTATACTTCTGATTATAAAATCGGTTTGGATCAACATTTGAATATCATTGCTTACGAAGTTGAATTTTATCAAAATGCTGGAGCCTCAGCCGATCTGTCTCCTGCAGTGTTGGAAAGAACTTTATTTCATACTACTAATTCGTATTTTATTCCCAATGTAACAGCCACTGCGTATTCTTGTCGAACGAATCTACCACCCAATACTGCTTTTCGTGGTTTTGGCGGGCCTCAGGGTATGTTTGTGATTGAATCTGCCATTGCAAAAGCAGCAGAGCACTTGGGTATTTCAGCATCTGTCATTCAACAAAAAAATTTGGTTAAAACCGGGGATGAATTTCCATACGGTCAAATCATTGAAAGTGAAGCAAAAGTATGTTGGGATAAACTGCATGATTTGAATGATATTAAAAAGTTAGAAATAGAAATTGCTGATTTTAATAAAAAAAATATTCTTTATAAAAAGGGAATATCATTTATGCCCATTTGTTTTGGAATTTCATTTACCAAAACACCCATGAATCAGGCAAGAGCGTTGGTTCATATTTATACAGATGGGAGCATCAATATCAGCACAGGTGCGGTAGAGATGGGACAGGGAGTCAATACAAAAATGATTCAGGTCGCTGCTTCTATTTTTTCTATTTCTCCTGATTGGATAAAATTAAATTCAACCAATACTTATCGAATTGCCAATACTTCTCCTTCGGCTGCCAGTGCTACTGCAGATTTAAACGGGAGAGCTGTTCAGGTTGCATGCGAAGCCCTATTAGAAAGATTGAAAACTATTGCTGCAGAATCTTTACAATGCTCAGTAACTGACGTTGAAATTAAAGAAGAAATAATTTTTATAAATGGTCAGTCCGCTGACATGAGCTGGAAAGATCTTGTTATGGCAGGTTATCTAAAACGTATCAGTCTAAGTGAACACGGACATTATGCCACTCCAGGATTACATTTTGATATGTCAAAAGAAAAAGGACATCCATTTGCTTATCATGTTTTTGGAACTGCATTAACTTCGGTAACAGTAGATTGTTTGCGTGGAACCTATGAGGTGGATGCTGTTCAATTGGTTCATGATTTCGGCACAAGCATGAATCCTATGATAGATAAAGGTCAAATTGAAGGTGGGCTCGTTCAAGGGATTGGTTGGATGACAATGGAAGAAATTGTTTTTGATGAACAAGGCAGATTAAGAAGCAATGCACTTTCTACTTATAAAGTTCCGGATATTTATTCTGTACCAAAAAATATTGATATTCATTTTTTAGACACTCAAAATGATAACCTGGCTATCTTTAAGTCAAAGGCAGTGGGAGAGCCACCTTTGATGTATGGCATTGGAACTTTCTTTGCCATTAGAAATGCAATAAAAGCATTTAATCCTGATAGTAACATAGAATATGCAGCTCCAATGACTCCTGAAAAAGTTTTGTTAGGTTTATACAATACAAAAAATGACTGAAATAAAAAGTATATATAGTGAACGTTGCTGGATCGAAGGTAAATTACAACCTGCGACTATTCACTGCAAAGAAGGAAAAATTTCAGCAATAGATTTATTCAGACAGCCTGATGCCCTTGATATGGGTAATGATGTGGTAATGCCTGGCGTAATTGATGTTCATGTTCATGTAAATGAGCCAGGTCGAACCGATTGGGAAGGTT
The DNA here is from genome assembly GCA_945872815.1 of Chitinophaga pinensis. Taxonomy (GTDB): domain Bacteria; phylum Bacteroidota; class Bacteroidia; order Chitinophagales; family Chitinophagaceae; genus Ferruginibacter; species Ferruginibacter pinensis_C. The sequence goes on along the minus strand of CAMCAY010000035.1, from coordinate 12,411 downwards.
TCGAAACGGCAACTAAGGCGGCTACGGCCGGGGGAATTACTACTATTGTTGATATGCCATTAAATGCAAGCCCCGTTACAACAAATATCATTGCATTACAACAAAAGATAGAAGCTGCTCAGCACAAACTTCATACTAATGTTGCTTTTTATGGTGGACTTATTCCTGAAAATGCTTCCAGTTTAGAGGACTTGCTTAGTTCGGGTATTGTTGGCATAAAATGTTTTTTAGTGCACTCCGGAATTGATGAGTTCCCCAATGTTACGAGGCAGGATCTTGAAATTGCTATGCCTGTCATAGCCAAATACAATATGCCCTTGTTGGTGCATTGTGAAATGTATGATACAGAGGTTGAATCTGGTCTTTCAAGTGATGTAGGAAATTATAAAAAGTATCTTTCAAGTCGCCCTAAGGAATGGGAAAATAATGCAGTAGCGATGATGATTGAGCTTTGTAGAAAGCATCATTGCCCTGTTCATATTGTGCATGTATCCTCCGCAGAAGCCTTGCCTTTAATTGCAGCTGCAAAGGAAGATGGACTGCCTATTACAGCAGAAACATGTCCTCACTATATTTATTTTGATGCAGAAGATATCCCTGATTATTCGACGATTTATAAATGTGCACCGCCCATTCGAGAAAAATCAAATAATGATTTATTAAAGAGGGCACTGATTGATGGGACATTGGATTTTATTTCAACGGATCATTCCCCAGCACCTCCCAATATCAAAGAAATACAATCAGGTAATTTTTTGAAAGCTTGGGGAGGAATTGCAGGTCTTCAGTTTCTATTGTCAGCATCCTGGACTGCAATGAAAGATGCAATGGCTTTAGAACAATTTATTCCTTGTGTTACATCAAAACCCGCTTCTTTTATCAAGGCACTAAACAAGGCCTCTATAAAAATTGGTAATGATGCTGATTTTGTTATTTGGTCTCCTGAAGATACATTTGAAGTGAAAGCAGAAAATGTGTTACATCGCTATAATATCAGTCCTTATATTGGTCGGAAATTAAACGGTGTTATTAAAAAAACAATTATTTCGGGGAGAATTGTTTTTCAAGATAATTTAATGGATGATCAAATAAAGGCAGGTAGTTTTATTATACATAAATAACTACTTTATTGTTAATAAAAATTCACTCAAAAAATTTATATTGCACAATGGCATTTGAAAAAGTTACAGAAATAATTAAGACTGCACCTTCATTCGCACAATTGACAGATTTGGCTGCAGAAAGACTAGGCGGTAAAGTATTATTTGCAACTGATGATTTTTTTGCAGAAAAAGAAAATTTGATCAAACCCGGAAGAGGTATTTTTATCACAGATAAATATACAGACAGAGGAAAGTGGATGGATGGATGGGAGAGCCGCAGAAAGCGAACTCCAGGCCATGATTGGGCTGTAATAAAATTAGCGACTTCAGGAAAAATAAAAGGATTTGATGTCGACACTAATTACTTTTTAGGAAATCATCCCCCTCATGCATCTATAGAAGCGGTGAGCTTGAAAGATGATACCCTTGTTACCGATTGGAACGATTCATCCATTCCATGGAAAGAAATACTGCCTAAATCCCTTTTAGATCCGGGAAGTCAAAACTTTTATGAGTCAAACAGCGAAGAGATATTTACTCATATTCGCTTACACATTTATCCTGACGGAGGTGTGGCGAGATTGCGTGTGTATGGTGAAGTTTTTAAAAATTGGAACGATGTTGATGAAAATCAAGAAATAGATTTACTTGCTGCAATCAATGGAGGAACTGCCCTGGCATGCAATGATATGTTTTTTAGCGCAATGAGTAATCTAACGATGCCTAATAGAGGCATAAATATGGGTGATGGTTGGGAAACGAAGCGCAACAGAACACCGAACAATAAAGATTGGGTAATACTCAAATTAGCTACCAAAGGTACTGTAAGCCGAATAATTGTTGATACCTGTCATTTTAAAGGAAACTATCCTGATTCTTGTATGATAGAAGCTTGTTTGTCTGATAGTGATTCTGACGTGTTAAATGGAAATGTTAATTGGAAAGAAATACTATCTAATCAAAAACTAAGTGCAGACAGTGAACATGAGTATATAAAAGAGTTAACCAATTTCGGGGTTTACTCACACATCAGATTAAATATCTATCCTGATGGTGGTATCAGCAGATTGAGAATTTTCGGTAAGAAGAAATAAAAATGAATACATGTTAGGATTAGGATTGCTTACGATGTTGTTTATTATTTTGGTCATGCTTATCATCATGACTTATTTCATACGCAATGTAAATGATCAAAATAGTAAAGATCAAGATAATGAAGTGCAACACAATTCATTTAAGAATAGTTTATCTAACGCACAAACTTATGTTTACGCAGGAATTGTTTTGACTTGTGTTGCAATGATTACTGTGATTTATTTTCTTGTTAAAGGTACCCCTTGGGAAGCACACCTAATAGAGTGGATGAACATCGTAGTGAGATGGATGCATATTACATTCGGAATCGCATGGATAGGTGCATCTTTTTATTTTGTATTTCTGGAAAATGCGCTTAATCGAACAAAGGACTTAAGAGATGAATTAGCCGGAAATTTATGGGCTGTTCATGGGGGCGGTTTTTATTATTTGGAGAAATACAAAGTAGCACCTCAAAAAATCCCTAAAGACTTGCATTGGTTTAAGTACGAAGCCTATTTTACATGGGTATCTGGATTTTGTTTGTTATTCATTGTATATTATTTCAATGCCTCTGCATTATTGATAGATAAAAATGTATTGGATATCAGTTCATTTACCGGAATAGGAATCGGCATTGGTTCATTTGTTGTTTCCTGGATTATGTATGATTTGTTATGTAAATCGCCTATAGGTAAACGGAATATTCTTTTTACTGTTATTGGCACTGTCATAGCTTTTGCCTTTGCATTTTTTTACACAAAGGTATTTAGCGCCAGGGCTGCCTATATTCATTTTGGAGCCATGCTCGGCTCAATCATGGTTGCAAATGTTTTCTTTGTAATTATACCTTCACAAAAGGCCATGGTTAAAGCCGCCAAAGAAAATAAGCCATTAAATCCCAAATTGGGAAAAAACGCAGGATTACGTTCACTGCATAACAATTATTTTACCCTGCCCGTATTATTTGTAATGATCAGCAATCATTTTCCAAGCACTTTTGGATACAAATATCCTTGGTTGATATTGGGAATTATAACCATTGGGTCAGCGGGAGTAAAACATTATTTGAATTTGAAAGAAAAAGGTCAGCTGTCGGTTTGGGTAATGCCTGTTTCCGTATTGATATTGTTGGGCGCTGCTTTCATATCTGCACCGCCAAAAGATCCAGGAGCATGTAATGAAACCATCAGTATCAATCAGGTTTCAGAAATTGTCAATAAAAGGTGTGTTTCCTGCCATTCCTCTAAACCTACCGATGATTTTTACAAAACAGCACCTAATGGGGTAATGTTTGAAACGCCGGATGAAATCGTAAAAAAGAAAGACCTCATTAAGCAAAGAGTGGTTATTACTAAAACAATGCCACAAAACAACAAAACCAATATTACCCAGGAAGAACGAGATATGATTCGATGCTGGATCAACCAAGGCGCTTCAATAAAATAATTTTCCAACCCGAAAAATATTCTTAATGACCATAACAGACTTTAATCAATTATCTATTCAGGAATCAGAAAAAATACTGACAGAATGTTGCGGTTCTTCAAAATGGGTTTCCACTTTATTGAATAACAGACCTTTTAAAGATATAACTCATTTGATGCAGTTGTCAAATGATATCTGGTACAATCAATGTAAAGAAGTTGATTGGTTGGAATCGTTCACTCATCATCCAAAAATTGGAGATGTGAAAAGTCTTACAGAAAAGTTTGCATCAACAGTGCATTTAACCGAAAAGGAACAGGCAGGAGTTACATCAGCTTCTATCGAAGTAATTGAAAAACTTGCAAAAGCAAATCAAGATTACGAGAAAAAATTTGGTTTTATTTTTATTGTATGCGCTACGGGAAAAACAGCTGCTGAAATGCTTCGTTTATTGGAAGATAGATTGAGTAATTCAAAAGCAGATGAGTTGAACATTGCAAAGGGGGAACAACAAAAAATTAGTTTATTGCGACTGAAAAAGAATATTGATGAAACAAATTGGCCAGGACAATTCATCAGTCAAATTACCACTCATGTATTGGATACATCTTTAGGAAAGCCCGGGTATAATATTACCATTCAACTTCAAAAATACATTGATTCAACATGGCATACCATTGCTCAGGGAGTGACAAATGCAGATGGAAGAATACCTGATCTATTGCCTGCTTCTCAAATATTACCGGCCGGAAATTATAAAATGGTTTTTGATACAGACGGCTATTTTAAAAGGATGAATACTAAAGGGTTTTACCCTTCTGTTGAGATACAATTTAATACATTTGACGGGAGTCATTATCATGTACCTTTATTGATTAATCCTTTCGGTTATTCAACGTATAGAGGTAGTTAACATACAATTCTACATTTTAAAAACATACAAAATGAGTTCATCTATTCCTGCTGCAAAGAAAAAGCAGCTATTTGACAAACTTAAAAAAGCCAATTCGGATTTTCAAAAAATATATCCGGGTGACAGGTCTGATCGACAGCCCGTTCATACTGTTTATGGCGGCGCCAATCTATTCAAACATGACTCAGCTCAAGTATTGGGTAATCGTGCATTAGAGTCATTTAAAACCTATGCTCCCGACTTTATTAGTTTTGGTAAAATTTTCGGATTGGAAGGAATTAATGAAATTTCAGCAAAAAAATCTATTGCAGTTATCTCAAAGGAATATGAAAAATTAAGTTCTGAACAAAAGAAAAAACATTCTGCTAGACTATCAATTGAAGTCTATAACAAAGTAATTAAGAAACTTCAATCTGAGCCTATTGAAGATTTCAGGATTGATTTTGAAGATGGTTATGGAATCAGAAGCAATGAAGAAGAGGACCAGACTGCTTTTCAGGCCGCTGAAGAAGTAGCGAAGGGAATGAAGAAAAAATCATTGCCGCCTTTCATTGGAATCCGAATCAAGCCATTTACAGAGGAGATGAAAGAAAGAGGCATTCGAACATTGGATATTTTTGTTACTACATTGGTCAAGCATACCGGGGGTAAATTACCTGAAAATTTTGTTGTGATGTTACCTAAGGTTACTATACCTGAACAAGTCAGTACATTGGTAGGATTCTTTGAGATTTTGGAATCACAGCTCAAACTTAAAAAGGGATCGCTTAAAATGGAAATGATGGTTGAGACTACTCAATCAATCATGGATTCTAACGGAGAAAATCCATTATTAAGATTTATCAAGGCAAGCAAAGGTCGCTGTATTGCCACTCACTTCGGAACCTATGATTATACTGCATCTTGCAGTATAACCGCACGTTATCAGGAAATGAATCATCCTGTTTGTGATTTTGCCCATCACATGACAAAAGTTGCATTGGCTCATACCGGAATATGGCTGTCTGATGGGGCTACAAATACTATGCCCATTGGGCCTCATCGTGGTGCAAAATTATCATCCAAGCAACTAAAAGAAAATGCGGTAACTGTTCATCGTGCATGGAAGAAAGGGTATGAGCATATCAGACATTCACTTTGGAATGGATACTATCAAGGATGGGATTTGAATCCAGCTCAATTACCCATGCGCTATACGGCTGTTTTCGCCTTTTTTCTGGAAAGCTATGATGATGCGGTAGAAAGATTGAAAACTTTTGTTGAAAAAGCTGCTAGAGCTACTCTAATCGGTGATGTGTTTGATGATGCAGCAACCGGTCAGGGATTGTTGAATTATTTCTTAAGAGCACTCAACAGCGGAGCAATCACAGAGCAGGAAGTATTGGCTACTGGATTGACTTTGGATGAAATTCGCGGAAGATCATTTAAGAAAATACTTGAAAACAGAAAGAAGTAATTGATGATGCAGGTTTGGCAGTTTATACAACAAAAAAAACAGGATTCAAAAAGGGTTATGTTGTTGTATGTGCTTGAAAGCCTTGGAAGTTCCCCAGGTCGTCAGGGATTTAATATGGCTGTTTCTTCTGATGGCGATTTCTGCGGAACAATTGGTGGAGGTATTATGGAGCATAAATTCGTAGAACTGGCAAAATCACGGTTACGGATACCCGAAATAAATTCCGATATTATTCGACAAGTTCATGATAAATCATCTCCGAAAAATCAAAGCGGAATGATTTGCTCGGGCGAACAAACCATTTTCATTTATGAAATTTCAGATAATGATTTACTCCAAATAAATAAGCTTGTTCAATCGCTGAGTCAAAATAAAAACGGAACGCTGGAACTAACCATAGACAGTCTGAGATTTAATGAGCAAGCTCCCTTGAAGCCATTTTATCTTGAATTGAAAGAGGACTTTTCTTCATTTAATTTTATAGAAAAAACGGGCCCTAAAAATATATTGCACATCATCGGTGGGGGACATTGTGCATTGGCATTATCTCAGTTAATGTGTAAGATGGACTTCTATATACATCTTTATGATGATAGAAAAGCATTGAGTACTATTCATGAAAACAAGTCCGCTCATGAAATACATATTGTCGATTCCTATTCTCATTTAGATGAGTTGATTGCAAGTGGAAGTAATGTATATGTGGTTATAATGACTTTTGGTTACAAGACAGATGATACAGCATTAAGAGCTCTGTTAGAAAAATCTTTCAAATATACAGGTCTGTTGGGGAGTAGAAAGAAAATAGAAAAAATGTTCAATGATTACAAAAAAGAAAAAATCAGTTCAGCGCTTTTGAATAATATTAAAGCCCCCATTGGTATTTTTATAAAAAGTGAAACTGTTCATGAAATTGCAGTCAGTATTGCAGCTGAAATAATTTCGATAAAGAATTCGGTTCAATAATATCTACAATGCTCTAAAATGCTATTGTCCTTTTAGAATAAATTTTTTATTTATCTTAGTTTCCCCTTCATTAATTATGCTCAATACATAAGAACCAGCTGGTAATTGGTTGAGATTAGAAAGTATGTATTTGTTTTTTCCACTTCGGAACTGAACATTTTCTTTTCTGACAATCTGCCCATTACTGTTTTGAATAGATATTTGACATTCTTGATTATTCGGTAACGAAACACTTAAATAAATCTGTTCATTAACGGGGTTAGGCCAAACAGTTACATTGAAATTTACATTGCAATTGGAGTGAAGATTTATTATAGTTGAATAGAAATAATTTCCGGTTTTATCCACGATTTTCAATCTGAAATAGTATCTGATTTCATAAAGATCTTTCAGTATGCAATTATAAGTACCTGAAATTCCGGATGTGGGGTAGACGTTTGAATGCTTAGTAAAATTGACTCCATCTGTACTTTTTTCTATTTCATAATGGTCTAAGCTGGATTCTGCTGCAGTTGTCCATTTTAATTCATACGAGCAATCTTTGTTTGATTTTCCTTCAAATGAGATTAGTTTAACGGGAACTATTACTCCGTTAGTGATAGTTCCGGTTTTATTTATGATCCAATTATTGGGGTCAACAACTATACCAGTAGGTGTTTTTCTGTACACAAATGAAAATACCTGATTATTATTGGAAAGGTTTACTAATACAGTAGTGTCGCCTTGAGGTGAATTTACAGTTAGTTCCAGATAACCTTTAAAGAATGGAGTGATGGTTGGTGCACTTGTAGTTTCATTTACCATTAACAATAGTGTATCAGGAGAGGATTTAAAATAAGTGATGTTGTATGTTGGGTAACCTTCTCCATAATACCACTCATCAAAAAAATCATTGAAATTTCTACCGCATGTATTCTCGGCAAGTTGTTTGAAATTTTGAGTTGATGCGACTGTGTTGCCAAATTGCTGTTGATAATTTTTTAAAGTATTAAAAAACAAAGTATCGCTTTGCATCTCAAATCTCAGTGTGTGAACAATCGCAGCGCCCTTGTTGTAACTTAGTCTGCTACTGAAAATTCTGTTTTCATTATAAATGGAAGCATCCGGAACATAAACACTGCCATTAGGAACTGTCATTACATTATTGTGAATGGAAAGCATGTTGAAATTTGCAGTATTGGGAGTGAAAAGTGCTGGTATTTTTTCCATTAACAATTGTTCGGAATAAGTTGCAAATCCTTCATTTAACCAGATGTCATTCCAAGTAGAGCAAGTTACATTGTCTCCAAACCATTGATGCCCTAATTCGTGAGCAATGACATCAGTACTGAATGAGCTCATGGTACTCATTGTTTGATGTTCCATTCCTCCTCCAATGGATGCTTGACAATGTCCGTATTTTTCATCACTGAATGGATACAAACCATATAATTCACTTAGTTTTTCTAAAAAAACAGGCGTCTTGTCTAAATTTGTTTTTACTGAATTTAGATAATTTGTACCTGTTGCAATATAATGCTGAATCAAAATCGAATCAGGCGAAATAGCAGCAGGTCTTGCATAATTTATGTACTCCTGATAATTGCCAACTGCAAAACTCGGCATGTAGTAATTCATAGGATGAGTTGATTTCCATCTATACCTTAATTTCCCATTGGGCATATTATCTATTCCCTTTAGAACTCCATTGGAACCTACTTTATTGACTGCACTCGTTGTTATCCATATTTCAGTTGAATCAATTTTATCCTCCAAAATTTGTTTTACAGGGAACCACTCTCTTGCCTGATAACTTTCTGATAATGTAGCAGAATATGACAATGTATTACCCTGCATATTCCCTGCATACATACCCATTTGTGCGGCACTTGTACCATGATAATATATTTGAATATTGAGCGAGGTGTTGATTGAAAAAGGGAGTGGAAATGGAATCATTATATGATCATTCCCTACGCTGAATAAATGCCTTGATCCGTTTACGAAAATTGAATCAACGATCATATTGTTTTTCAATTCTGTGATAAATGTATCTAAGGGTGCAACTACTTTTACAATGGTTGAACAAACCCCTGAAATATTATAGCTTCCTGTTTCAACATTCAAATCAAGTTTTAAATATTGAACGTCATAATTGTTCATGGATGAATACTGATAATATGCTACTCTTTGGTTCGTGTTGATCAAAGAGTGATGTTTACATTTTTCAGAGAAAGTTGAATTGGATTGGGCTAATATATGATTGCTCAATATTATAGTTAAAAAAAGAAAGAATAATATTCTCATAAAGATATTTTGAAAAAAGTTTGTCAAATATAATGCAGAATAAGTCATGTATAAATCGTAAATGTTAAATATAAGTGAACGATGTATTTTTCACTATATTTTTGTTTGATAATTCATACGGATCTCATTAAAAAGTTCCACATTTATTTATTCTTATCTTTGCAACAATAAATCAAAGTGTGGCAAAAAAAATAAAAGTCAATTTATCCGCAGAGTTTATTGATGTTGAAGGAGCAAGGGAGCATAATTTAAAGAACATCGATATTCAAATACCTAAAAATAAGCTGGTTGTATTTACAGGAGTGAGTGGAAGTGGTAAATCCTCCCTAGCATTTGACACTATCTATAATGAAGGTCAGCGAAGGTATATGGAGAGCTTTTCTGCCTATGCCAGACAGTTTATAGGCGATATGGAAAGACCTGATGTAGATAAGATTACCGGCTTGTCACCAGTTATTTCCATTGAACAAAAAACAACCAATAAAAATCCCAGAAGTACAGTTGGTACCATTACTGAAATTTATGATTTCCTTCGTTTGTTATTTGCCAGAGCTGGGGAAGCGTATAGTTACAACACTGGTAAAAAAATGGTGAAATTCAGTGAGGAGGAAATAATACAATCTATTTTTCAAAAATTTAAAGGCAAAAAAGTAACCTTACTGGCGCCACTAATCAGAGGAAGAAAGGGGCATTACAGAGAGTTGTTTGAAGATATTCTTAAAAAAGGGTTTTTAAAAGTTAGGGTTGACGGAGAGGTCATAGACATTACTCCAAGACTACAGCTTGACCGTTATAAGATTCATGATATTGAAGTAGTCGTCGATCGCTTGCAGATTACCGATGACATGAGATTGAGGTTAAGCCAGAGTGTGCAAAAGACCTTGCAAATGGGAAAGGAGTTACTTTTTTTATTGGTGAATGATTCTAATAAAGTTGAGCAATATAGTAAACAGTTGATGTGCATTCAAACAGGTATAAGTTATGAAGAGCCCTCTCCTAATGCATTTTCCTTCAATTCGCCATACGGGGCATGCCCTACATGTAAAGGATTAGGCAGTGTTTATCAGATAAATATGGATGCTGTAATTCCTGATTATTCAAAATCAGTAAACGAAGGAGGAATCGTACCAACGGGTGAGGAGCGTGAAGCTCATTCATTCAAACAGGTTCAACAACTAGCTAAGAAAAACAAAATAAATTTGGATAAACCCTTAAGTGAATTGCCTTCAAAAGCAATTAACTTATTGTTGTATGGTAATGAAATGCCTGAAGAAAATGAAATGTTGGGTGTCGACTTAGATGAAGGTAACCATTCCGGAAATATTTATCAGTCAGAGTATGAAGGCGCAATCAATATGATCAAGCGTTGGTTTACTTCAACTAATACAACAGAAGCAATCAGAGAGTGGGCAGAAAAATTCATGTTGTTGAAACCTTGTCATTCATGTGCGGGCACCAGATTGAAAAAAGAGAGCTTATGGTTTAAAATTGATGAGAAGAATATTTCAGAATTGAGTGAATTGGATTTGGATAAGTTGCAGAAATGGTTTTCGGCTATAGAAAAAAGACTCAGTCAAAAGCAGAATAATATTGCAAAAGATGTATTAAAAGAAATCAGAGAAAGGCTACAATTCTTATTAGATGTAGGGTTGAATTATCTTACATTAAACAGGCCGTCTAAAAGTTTAAGTGGCGGTGAATATCAAAGAATAAGATTGGCTACCCAAATAGGATCCCAATTACAGGGAATTACTTATGTACTGGATGAGCCAAGTATTGGATTGCATCAAAGAGATAATCAGCGACTCATAGCGGCCTTGCGTAACTTAAGAGATATTGGTAACAGTGTATTGGTGGTAGAGCACGATAAGGACATTATGCTTGCTTCCGATTTCTTGGTTGATATCGGACCTAAAGCCGGGTCTCATGGCGGAAGAATCGTTTCAAAAGGAACTCCAAAGGAAGTTATAAAATCAAACTCTGAAACCGCACAATATCTTAGTGGTAAAAAAATAATTCCAATTCCAAGTGAAGTGCGAAAGGGCAATGGGTTGCAAATTGAATTGAAAGGTGCAAAGGGACACAATCTGAAAAACGTGTCTGTTGTAATTCCATTGGGTAAATTGATTTTAGTTACTGGTGTGAGTGGTAGTGGTAAATCAACGCTCATCAATGAAACATTGTATCCTATATTAAGTCAGTATTGTTATCATTCAAAAACCAATCCGTTGGAATATAAATCCGTAAAAGGATTGGAAAATATTGATAAGGTTATTGAAATTGATCAAAGCCCTATTGGCAGAACTCCCAGAAGTAATCCTGCAACCTACTGTGGTTTTTTTACAGATATCAGAACTTTATTTGCTGCAGTGCCTGAAGCAAAAATCAGAGGATACAATGCTGGGAGATTTTCTTTCAATGTAAAAAGCGGAAGATGTGAAGTTTGTGAAGGCGGCGGAATGCGCGTTATTGAAATGAATTTCTTGCCCGATGTGATGGTACATTGTGAAAAATGCAATGGTAAAAGATACAATCGCGAAACCCTAGAGATCCGATATAAAGGAAAATCCATCAGCGATGTATTGAATATGACTGTAGATGATGCAGCTGAATTTTTTAATGCAGTACCCTTTATATATAGGAAAATAAAGGTTTTACAGGAAGTCGGATTAGGATATATTACATTAGGACAGAGTGCGGTAACATTGAGTGGGGGCGAAGCGCAAAGAGTAAAACTAGCAACTGAATTGGCGAAGCGTGATACAGGTAAAACATTTTATATTCTCGATGAACCCAGTACGGGTCTTCACTTTCAGGACATCAATCATCTTCTGGATGTATTGCATAAATTAGTAGACAGAGGAAATACGGTATTAGTGATAGAACACAATCTCGATATGATAAAAGTAGCGGATCATATTATCGATATAGGGCCGGAGGGCGGAGAAGGAGGGGGAAAGGTATTATACGAGGGAACTCCTAAGAATATGATTAATAACAAAGAAAGCCACACCGCCATTTATTTAAAAGAAGAATTTAAAAAGTAGAATTGTTTGTAAGCTATAATTCAATTTTAATGACACTATCCCTTAAACTGTGTAAGTTAAAAAATATTGGGGTTTGACTTTTGCTAAAGTCGAACCCTATTTTCAAATATAGTTAAGAACTGATTTAGGATAAGCCCC
>CAMCAY010000034.1 GCA_945872815.1 Chitinophaga pinensis | reverse complement strand
TATGTCCCAAAACTGCAGCCAACCCCAAACCAATCATGAAATTTGTTCTCGCTAACTCGTTGGAAAGATAATAAGGTAGAAAGTAAAATAATCCAACAGCGAACATCCCTTTTAGTATATCCAATACCATGATGATGGTACCAAATTTTGGACCTAAAATTCTGAAAGCATTTGTAGCACCCATATTTCCACTACCATAATCACGGATATCTATCCCAAAAAATCTTTTACTGATTATAAGGGCAGTGGGAACAGATCCAATCAAATAAGCCAATATGATAAGAAGAAATTCCTTCATTAGTTTTTAAAATAGGTATAAAGTTACTTAATAATTGCTGTTTTGAGTAAGTAAATTAATCCACAAAGGTGGATAATATTAAACAGTAGCGGAAACGATTAACCAATTCTCTTTATTTTTAATCTGTATAATATTGAATTGCTTTTCAATGAGTGAATCTATCAATTTTTTTTCATCTTGCTTCAAAATACCGCTAAACAATACAATGGTGGAAGTTTTTGAACATATTTTTAAACTGTCAAGATTTTCCAAAATAACATTCAAATTGATATTTGCCAGGATAATATCTGCTTTCATATCGGTTTCAATACAAGTATCAGCTTTAATGATATCAATATTTTTACATTGATTTGCAAGTATATTTTCTTTTGCATTATTGATACTCCAATCGTCATTATCAATCGCAATAATAGAACTAGCCCCCATTTTTTCAGCTAAAATGGAAAGTAAGCCAGTACCCGTTCCGAAATCTATCACGATTTTATTTGAAAAATCTAATAGACTCATTTGCTCCATCATTTGAAATGTAGTAGCATGATGACCTGTCCCGAAACTCATTTTAGGAGTAATGATGAGGTTGTGTAATGCTGATGTTTCAGCGGGATGAAAACTAGCTCTTATGTATGCAAAAAGAGATTTTTCTTCAGGATGAAATAAAGAAACTGGCTCAAATCCTGCCTCCCATATTTCATTCCAATTTATTTGCTTAACTACTGAATAAGAATATTTTACATCTACTATCTCTATTATTTTATTAAATAGATTTTCAGAAAAATCTTGGTACGGAATATACGCTTTTAATACATTTTCCGATTCTTCAAAACCAGTGAAATTCAATTCATTGAGTTGAGCTATCAACATTTCTGATTTAGGTAACTCTATGTTTTCAAAAATAAATTCAAGATGTTCCATAAAAATAAAAGCTGCAACAAATAAAATTATGTTGCAGCTTATTTAAATTATTTAAATTTAATTAATTGTTATCCTGAGCTGGTTTAGAAGGAGCTTCCGGTTTGGGCATCAATGCTTTCCTGCTTAATTTAAATTTGCCTGTTTTAGGATCAATATCCAATAACTTTACTTGCACTTTATCCCCTTCTTTGAAAATTCCGTCCATTGACTCAAGTCGTTTCCAACTGATTTCGCTAATGTGAAGCAAACCTTCTTTTTTAGGTAAAAACTCAACAAATGCACCAAATTCTTTTATACTCTTTACAGTTCCTTCATAAGTATCACCAACTACAGGAACAGCAACAATTCCATTGATCCATGCCAATGCTCTGTCAAGACCTTCTTTTTCTTTAGAGAAGATACTAACTTCACCCTGATTGTTTTTTTCTTCTAAATTAATGGTTGTGCCTGTTTCACGTTGTATTTCCTGAATAACTTTTCCACCTGGTCCTATTACTGCACCAATATATTCCTTGTCTATGTTGATTTTAACCATCCTTGGAGCGTGTGGTTTCACATCTGCTCTGGGCGCCAATGTACATTGATGCATCGCGTCAAGAATATGCATTCTGCCTTTTTTGGCTTGTGCAAGTGCCTGGCGCATCACATCCATGCTAAGTCCATCCACTTTAATATCCATCTGAACTCCGCATATACCATCACGGGTACCGGTAACTTTGAAATCCATATCTCCTAAATGATCTTCATCTCCCAAAATATCAGTCAATACCGCATATTGATCCCCTTTTGTAATCAACCCCATCGCAACACCACTGACATGTTTTTTCAACGGAACCCCTGCATCCATTAATGCCAATGATCCGGCACAAACGGTAGCCATTGATGATGAACCATTGCTCTCCAAAATATCACTCACCACTCTGACAGTATATGGATATTCTTCACCTGGCATCATTTTCTTTAAAGAACGCATAGCTAAATTTCCGTGTCCCACTTCTCTCCTACCCACTCCCCTCATCATTTTCACTTCACCTGTACTGAAAGGTGGAAAATTATAATGAAGAATGAATTTGCTATAATCTGATGAATGAGCACTTTCAATCAACAACTCATCTAAAGGAGTACCTAAGGTAATCGTTGTAAGTGATTGTGTTTCACCCCTTGTGAATAAAGCAGAACCGTGAGGTGTGGGAAGAATATCTATCTCCATTTCAAGCGGTCGAATGTCTTCGGTTCCTCTGCCGTCCAATCTTTTACGATCATTTAATATCATATCGCGGACAACATAATACTGCAGTTCCCCAAAATAATGACCTATCAGACCTTTGTCCTCATCACTTAAATCATCTCCTAAATGATTAACCAATTCTTCGTGTAATGCTTTAAACGCATCACTTCTTTCATGTTTTGCAGAAGCTGCAGAAGCTATTGCATGCATTTTATTTTTTGCAAAAGCCTGAATCTTTTCATTCAATTCCTCATTTCTGTATGGCTTTTTATAATCCCTTTTCTGAGTAATTCCAACCAAAGCTCTTAATTCTTCTTGGGCCTTCACTTGAATTCTGATGGCATCATGAGCCAATTCAATCGCTTGAACCAGGTCTTCTTCCTGACACTCATCACTTTCTCCTTCCACCATCATAATATTTTTATTGGTAGCTGCGATAATAAATTCTACATCACTTTTCTCCATTTCAGCCCTTGTAGGATTGACAATCATTTTACCTTCAATTCTACCTATTCTTACTTCTGATATGATTTCCTGAATGGGAATATCAGAAACAGCCAAAGCTGCGGATGCAGCCAAACAAGCCAACGCATCGGGCATTACCTGATCATCAGATGAAATTAAAGAAACCAATACCTGAACATCACACAAATAATCTTCCGGAAATAAAGGGCGAAGGGCTCTGTCTATTAATCTGGAGGTCAATATTTCATAATCATTCAATCTGGCTTCTCTTTTAAAAAAACTTCCGGGAATACGACCAGCTGAAGCAAATTTTTCTTGATAATCAACTGAAAGAGGAAAAAAGTTTTGTCCTGCTTTAGGATCTTTATTAGCAACAACTGTTGCAAGTAAAACACAGTTGCCTTGGCTAACAGTAACCGCACCATCGGCCTGACGAGCCAATTTTCCGGTTTCAATTGTTACCATACGACCACCACCTATATCAAATTTTACTGATTTTGGTTTTAAAAATGACATGAGAAAATATTTATACCAAGGAGTGTTCACTCACGCTGGTAGATGAATTAATTATGTACAAAGAATAATTCCCAACGGCTATATAACTGTTGGGAATATTTTAAATACATGGGTAATTTAAATTTATTTACGGAGACCTAATTTTTCAATCAATGATCTGTAACCACTAAGGTCGTGCTTACTTAAATAGGTCAATAAACGCTTACGTTTACCTACCATCATCATCAATCCTCTTTGAGAAGAAAAATCCTTCTTGTTTCCTTTTAAATGATTGGAAATGTGGTTGATACGCTCTGTGAGCATTGCTACCTGCCCTTCAATAGAACCGGTATTGGTTGACTTTCCTCCATATGTACTAAATATGGATACTTTTTTTTCGCTTGTTAAATGAGACATTTGTTTCTTTTTTTTAAAAACGCTTTGTTTTATTTCTTTATTTATCGAGTGCAAAATTAATAAAAATATTTGATAAACACTAAAAAAATCATTTTAATGAAAAACGACTTTTTCAAAGAATTAGAATAAATAGGCCGTGTAATAATATTGAAAAACTCCTCTAAAAGCCTCAACTTTGTAAAATTAATAAACAATTTTTAATTTAATAATATAATTAAACTATATATTGCCTTTCATTTATTTTACTGTTACCAACGATTTATCCTATGACCAGCGCATGATTCGGATATGTCAGTCTTTGTCTGATGCAGGATATACCGTTCATCTGATTGGTAGAAAAAAAAAGACTTCAATTCCCCTTGATTCTAAAAGTTTTAATCAAACCAGAATATTTTGTTTTTTTGAAAAAGGAAAGCTCTTTTATATTGAATACAACTTAAAACTTTTCTTTTTTCTTCTGTTTAGAAGGATGGATGGCATTTGCGCCATTGATCTGGATACTATTTTGCCTTGCTTGCTCGTTTCAAAATTGAAAAAGATTCATAGAATTTACGATGCTCACGAACTTTTTTGCGAAATGAAAGAAGTGGTTTCGCGACCTTCAATCCATCGAATTTGGAAATGGATAGAAAAAAAAACAATACCCTCCTTTCAATTTGCTTATACCGTTAATCAACCTATTGCAGACGAATTTAGAAAAATGTATGCAATTGATTTTGAAGTCATTCGAAGTATTGCATCCTATAAGCCAAGACTCAATCATACAAATAGAGAAAAGTTCATTTTGTATCAAGGTGCTGTAAATGAAGGCCGTTGTTTTGAATCCCTAATACCTGCTATGCAATGGATAGAATGCAAACTGATCATTTGTGGGGATGGCAATTTTATGAGTCAGACAAGGGAAATAGTGAACAAATACAATTTAAACAACAAAGTCATTTTTAAAGGAATGATGAAACCTGAAGATCTGAGGTTGATAACTGAAAATGCCTATATTGGTACTACTTTTTGTGAAAAAGATTCTCTGAGCACTTATTATTCTCTTGCCAACAGGTTTTTTGATTATATGCAGTCGCATCTTCCTCAGGTATGTGTAAAATTCCCAGCTTACGAGGAATTGAACAATTTATATGATATTGCTGTTTTAATTGACGACCTATCGCCAAAAGGCATTGCTCTATCAATTAATGAACTCTTAAATGATGAGGAAAAATGGCAACGATTACATGAAAACTCTAAAATCGCTTCTATTGAACTCAGCTGGCAAAACGAAGAAAAAAAACTAATACAATTTTATAAAAAAATCTTTGGATAAGCATCTTCATATCGTTACCCACGAGGTCCCCTGGCCTGCTGATCATGGCGGTATTTTTGATTTATTCTACAAAATAAAATCACTCCATCAGGTTGGCATCAAAATTCACTTACATTGTTTTAGTAAGTTTAATACACCACAACCCATCCTGAATAAATACTGCGAAACTGTTGATTATTACCAAAGAAAAAAAAGCCACTCTATATTTAAATTTGGCACTCCATTTATAGTTCAGTCCCGAAACGATGTTTCACTATTGAGGAATTTAAACAAGGACAATTATCCAGTTTTATTGGAAGGTATTCATTGTACATTTTTTTATAAAAAATTAAACCCCCAAAGAAAAGTATTCATTCGGCTTCACAATGCAGAATGCACTTATTACAAACACTTGGCTAAGCATGAAAAAAATCTATTAAAAAAAATTTATTTCCACATAGAATCAATGTTGCTTTATAGATATGAAAAAAAAATTGCCCAAAAAGGAACATTCTGGGCAGTAAGCAAGGATGATATTGATTTTTATATAAACAAGTTTGGTACGAAGCAAATAAAATATTTGCCGGTATTTATTCCTTGGTCAACCATAAAATCCAATATGGTCCATGGAAATTATTGTTTGTATCACGGCAATTTATCAGTAAATGAAAATGAAAAAGCAGCAATTTGGTTACTGAAAGAGGTATTTAGTAAAATCAATATTCCCTTTGTTATTGCAGGAAAAAATCCATCTATTACACTTAAAAAACTTGCACACAGCTTCACTCATACCTGCATTGTTGAAAATCCGTCTGAACATGAAATGGAAGATTTAATCAAAAAAGCGCAGATTAACATTTTACCTTCTTTTAATAAAACGGGTGTGAAATTAAAAATACTTCATGCGTTGACTAATGGAAAACATTGCTTGGTAAATAGTCGTGCTATAAAAGGAAATGACCTTGAGTCCTATTGCCATATTGCCAATGATTCCGCGCAATTCATAAAAGAAACTGAAAGGTTATTCTCCATTTCTTTGTCTGAAGAGGAAATTGATGAAAGAAGGAATATTGTAGAAAATTTATTCAGTAATATAGAGAATGCAAAGCAGATTAATTCATGGATATACTAGCATTGTCCCACAATCTTCTGTTTTCTGTTTTAATTGTTCTGGCCGGAAATTTATTTATTACCATATAATCATGTGTTGCCATCACAATGCTTGTATTGGAGTCTTTGCAAATTTGAAAAAGAAGTTGCATGATTTCATCACTGGTTTCGGGATCAAGATTTCCTGTTGGCTCATCTGCCAATATCAATTTAGGAGAATTCAATAAAGCCCTTGCAATGTCTACACGCTGTTGCTCACCACCACTAAGTTCAAAAGGCATCTTTAGACCTTTGTCTTTTAAATTAACTTTTGTAAGAACATCGGCAATTTTCTCTTTCATTAAATTTTCATCCTTCCATCCTGTAGCTTTTAAAACAAAACGAAGATTTTCATTCACATTTCTATCTGTAAGCAATTGAAAGTCCTGAAAAACAACGCCAATATTACGACGTAAAAAAGGAACCGTTTTCCAATTCAATTTTGAAAGATCAAATCCTACGACCCAACCTTGACCGTCCGTCAATTCTATATCTCCATACAAAGTTTTCAATAAACTACTTTTTCCTGTTCCTGTTTTACCAACCATGTAAACAAATTCCCCTTTTTCAACATTTATATTTACATCCGTTAAAACCAAAGTATCCCCCTGATAAATATTTACGTTTCTTAATTCTATAACTGATTGCGACATGCTTAATTATTTAGTTCAAACAAATTTAATGTTTTCAAATTTAATAAACAATTGACTTTAAAAATTATGAAAACATTATACCGTTATTAAACTGAATCTAGACTATCTATATTTTAGCGATAGAAATTAGTAATTAAACTATTAATTTCGCCAATACATTTAAGATGAATATCTATTACAATATCAAGGAGCTGCCGGTTTTCCATAACGCAGTTATTACCATCGGTTCATTTGATGGCGTTCATAGTGGACATACCAAAATCATACATCAACTAAAAGAAGAAGCCCAAAAAATTAACGGTTGCTCTGTTGTAATAACATTTCATCCTCACCCAAAACAAATAATTGGGAATTCAAACTACAGCATATCATTGTTGAACACGCCCGAAGAAAAATCATTTCTTCTTGAAAAAGCAGGAATTAATCATCTAGTTATTGTTCCATTTAGTAAGGAATTTTCTGAGCTAACTGCAGCTTCCTATATTTCCGATTTTTTGGTGAAAAATTTTCATCCTCATACTATCATTACTGGATACGATCATCGTTTCGGGAAAAACAGAACAGGAAACTATGAACTGCTCGAAAGCTTTTCAAATCAATACGGTTATAAAGTAAAAGAAATACCGGAATATGTAATCAATGACATTTCAATCAGCTCAACTTCAATAAGAGCTGCCATCAACAATGGAGATATTGAGGAAGCTAACAAATTATTGGGTTATCCATATTTCTTTAGTGGCATTGTAATAAAAGGCCTTGAAATAGGTCGTACAATTGATTTTCCTACTGCCAACATACTTGTGAGCAATCCGGATAAACTGCTGCCAGCAAACGGAGTATACGCCGTAAAGGTTAAAATTGATAACAACCATTCAGAATACAAGGGAATGATGAATATAGGAAACAAGCCCACTTTTGAAAAAAATGAAAAAACAATTGAAGTGAATATTTTTAATTTCAATGAAGATATTTACAATCAGCGAATTCAAATATTCCTACAATCTAGATTAAGGTCTGAAATTAAATTCAGCGGAATTGAGGAGCTGAAAAAACAATTACAGAAAGACAAAGAAATCTGTCTTTCTGTTCTTTAAGATTTTTCCAACATTATTATTTTTACTGCCATTTCTTTTAAAAGAGAACTGCTTTCCGAGCCACTATCTCCTATTCCTAAACTTTTAAGATTATAATGGTTTAATAGTAAAATTATTTTTTCAGTGCCACTATAGCCATAATGTTTCATTGCCGTAATTCCCTGTTGCAATGCAACGGGATTAAAATAAAAATGTTGTTTTAATAATGTTTCAGATTGACTTGCCATAGCAAAAGCAACATAAACTTTTGCAAAAAAACTATACAAAGCAGGAAGTACCATTTGAATAGGGCCTGCTTTAGGATTTGATTCGAAATATTTAATAATCTTCAAAGCACCCGATAGATTTTTAGTGGCTAGGGCAGCTTGTAATTCAAAGACATTATACTCTTTACTGATTCCGATGTATTTTTCAATATCATCTTCGTCAAGTGTATTTTTACCTTTGCAATTAATAATCAACTTTTCAATTTCACTTACAATTCTACTCAAATCATTTCCAATCTGCTCTTGTAATAAAATAGCAGCTTTTGAACTTACTTTATAACCTATCGAATGCACATGTTTTAAAATCCATTCCTGAATTTTGTCATCCTTTACTTTAGCAGAAACAAGAATTTCTGCATTTTTTTGCAGCAGCTTATATAATTTAGTTCTTTTGTCGTATGATTTTCCTTTGTATCCTACTATAAAAATTGTAGTCTTTAATGGATTTTCAGCATACGACTCAAGCTTTTCAATGGAGCTCATTTGTTGAGCTTCTTTTAATATAACAACTTGAAAATCCGAAAACATTGGATGTCTTTTGCACGCATTTACAACATTTGTCCAATCAGCATCTTTTCCATAGAAAACTGTTAGATTAAAAGATGCTTCGGATTCAGATAAAATATTTTGTTCAGCAAACTGTATCAGATGATCAATATAATAATCCTCTTCGCCTTCAAACCAATAAATTGGTTTGAACTCTTTTTTTTTCCAGGATTGTATAATTTTTTCTACACTCATTCAAAAACAGTTGATGGCAATTAATTTCAGCAAATAATCTGAGCTGCTAATTTAAATTAATATTACCAATATTTTAAAATATTGCCCTAATAGAAGCTCTGCCTATATTGATAATTTTTCCATTGCCTGGTTTTCTTCCTTCATATTGCACATTAAGTTCCAAATTACCGGCAAATCGTTTGATTAAATCAATATTCCACAAAATATTCTTTCCTGGAGTCAATCCTTCCAGCATTAAATAACCAACTGTAGAATTTTCTGCATTTTTATAAGCTGAAAATTTTATTTGATTATAAGAACACTTCACTCCGATAATTGTATTTGAATATAGATTTAATTTAAAATCTGCTGTCCATGAATTGTTCAATGATTTTTCCATTGAATCTATTTTGTTTTGTTTTTTTGTGTAAGAATAAGTGAGGGTTGTTCTAAACAAAGATTTATATAGATAGGTACAATTGGGCTCAAAGGTATTTTGATTGATGGAATAGTTTCTATTTTCAAAACGATACCCTTTAAATGACACCGTATTTTTTATATTTTTTATAACCATTGTTCCCGAAATATTTCTAAAAATATTCATTCTAAATCTGCCAGAAATATTATCTATTCTAGAATTTTCATTACCAAATGACAAAATTGATTTTCCGGAAGCGTTTGAACTGTTAATGTCCAACCCCCACTTTGAATTATTTCGGTTATAAAAAAAACTATTGCTAAGAAATGAGTTTACTGAAACCAAATTTGTATCAGAAAGACTTTCATTATTGGGTAATAATAAAAAATGATTATTGGAAATAGCTTTTTTATACAATTGCAATGAAGAACTTGTAAATAAGTTTGAAAGGATTTTTTTTAAGTAGTTATTGTTCCTTTTAATTTTAACTGAGGGATTAATTTCAATGCTATAATTTAATTGCACATAATTTGCTTTCACATATTGATTTGTAGGGGTGAAAACCCGAATGTATTTTCGTTGATCTTGAAATACAGCGATTTCAAACTCATTTAATTCTTCCAATCCATTTCCATTATAATCGTTCCACGCATAAACACCTTGACCTGCGGGAACTTGTAAATAGGAATATTCACGCTTTTGCTCCTGCCCACCTCCTAATTCGTACAAAAAATTTCCATTCAACAACCCATTCATTTCATTTACATAATACTCCATTCTACCGGTAAGATTTTTATCTTTCTTTTGTGCAGTTAGTTCCTGCCTCAAAATATTCATTTCACGATAACTGCTATTGAATCTTATCTGATGTCTCTCACTTTTCAACAATTCAATTATTGCTCTATAATTATCACTTTTTTCTGTTGCAATTAATGAATCTAGATGAGGAATATAGTTTGTTCTTGAATAATAACTGATAATACATTTGTTGTTATTTTTACTTTCTGACTGCCAAAAGAACTCATGGTTACTGAAAGCATAGCTTTCCCTTAATAAAGAGTCTTTTGCAACAGATTTCAATTTATTATACTCACCAGAAATTCGGCTTCCAATTTGAAAAGAAGATTTCTTAAAAGGATTTACAATTAATTCCATTTGTGGAGTTAAAAACAACCCATCTTTACTATTGTCTGAAAACGTAAGAAATCGAATTTCACTTTTTAATTTAAAATATTTCGTAGATGAATTTTGAAAAAAAGTATTTTTCAACCCATTATAACCATCACTTCTTCGATAATTTTCTATAAGATATTTTAATTGACCTCCTTTCTTGCTTTTTACACTTACATCGTAGGCGGCAATCATTTCATCTGAATTTGCAGCTATTTGGGAAAGACTCCAGTTACGAAGGAATTCAATATCTCTCAATCTTTCCAAAGGCTTGAATTGCTTTTGAACATATTCAAATGAAAGTTTGTTTTGAATAGTACACAACGAATTCAATATTTTCATTTCTGAGGAACGCTGATCGAAAGAAAAAACAGCAGCAATGCCCTTGTTGTTTTGTTTATCAAATTCTGAAAATAGATTAACATCATAATTACTGAGGGAAACTTCAGATTTTACTGAAGATCTGTTTGAAATTTTGTAATCAATCCCTAAAGAATAAATATGCTGTTTTTTAGGTGTAACCAAAAATGTTACAGGTTCCCAATCACCATACTTTTCAAAATTCAATCCAGGTTGTTGCCATTGATAGATTTTGCCATTTACACCATTTTGAATTTGTTTGTAATTTCCTTTACCTGTTCCGACATAAGTGAAGGAAAGATTGTACAAAATATCCGCATTGTTATTGGAGAATATATATATTGAATCATGCGTATTATTGTAAAATGTATCAATCTTCTTATATAATATTTTACCTAAACCAATTGTATCTAGGAAGGCATTTTCGGTGAAAGCATTTTGAATACTGTCCCCTAATCCTGCTAGAAATATTTTTTGTTTATTTTCAAGCGTTTGATCGATGCTGGAATTTTTAGAATCTGCATTAGTATAAACCCCTAGGTTTATATCTAATTTTTCATTCACCGTAATTTTATCATTAAAAAAATACTGAGCATTAAGATAATTTCTGTCAGAATATTCAAATTCAACCTGAATGCGAATATCTTTTGTAATTTGTCTTTTAGGTGTGAATTTAATTTCTGCTGTATTGTAATCTATCGTGTAATCCTGATTTTCTCCACGTTGCATCGATTCTCCGTCTATATAAACCCTTTCCGAACCTGCCAGTACAATAAAATAAAATTCATTGTTATTTCCCTTAAGTTTATAAGGCCCCTGAATTCCTTCAATTGGGGTAATGATATTTTTTACATATTTACCCTTGGCTACTGCTGCACTGAATAATATATTATTCTTACAGCGGGAAGACAATTGATTCATTGAAGAAATTGATACACCCTGAATTCTTTTATTGAATCTTATATATTTCATTTGATTCTGCATTAATTCTATATCACCCAAATTCAATTTCCAGTTTTTCTTTTTTAGCTGTAAAAAAATGCGGTCAAAATCTCTAAGATTTCTAGTATTGCCATCGGGTTGAACAGGTAGGTTATTGTCTGATATAGCAGCAGTTAGTTCCAAACTGTCTCCAAGCATACCAGATAGTTGAAGATTCATATTGGAATTTACAATTGCATCCTGATTGTTACCAAATGAAATGCCTCTGGCAATGCTTCCTGATGAATTCAATGATCCAAAATCGAGTAATGAATTGGAGTTTTCATCTTGATTTAAATTTAAACTACTTGAACTCTCTGCAATAAAATTGTATTTATACAATTCATAGTTCAAATGCTGATGAATGGCATTTAATTTAATTGGAAAAATCCTGTACTCAATATCAACACTGTCCATCAAGGGCTTTTGAAGCCAATGTATTGTAGCATTTACATTGTCTGTAAAATAATAATCAGCAGGAATTTTTTGAATGATTAATGTATTGGGAATTATACTTAAAGTATCAATTGTAATAATAGAACCCAATGTTGAAATTCTTTTCTTTCTGGCATTCGACAAAGGTGTTACATTGTTTTGCGCAAACAAGTCACTTGCATTAATTAAGAATAAAAAAAAATATAGAAGAGGATGTTTCAATTGACAATAATAATATCTCCCGAAATTAATGATAAACCAAAGTAAATACAATAAAGAAAAAAGCCACCCTTTCAATTGGGTGGCAATATAATTATCAATTAAGAATAATTGCTATTTTTCCTCAGTAGTTAACCCTGCTTTTAGGTATTCAGCATTTAGTCTTGCAATATTTGATACAGATATACCCTTAGGGCATTCAGCTTCGCAGGCATACGTATTGGTGCAATTTCCAAAACCTTCCTTATCCATTTGAGCTATCATATTCAACACCCGGGATTCTTTTTCAGGAGCTCCCTGAGGCAACAATGCCAACTGTGAAACTTTAGCACCTACAAACAGCATTGCACTACCATTTTTACAAGTTGCTACACATGCACCACATCCAATACAAGCTGCAGCCATAAAAGCGTCATCAGCATCTTTTTTATCAATTGGAATTGCATTTGCATCTACAGCATTCCCAGTATTTACACTGATGTATCCTCCAGCTTGTATGATTCTATCGAATGATGAACGATCTACAACCAAATCTTTGACAACTGGAAAAGCTGCACTTCTCCATGGTTCTACTACAATTGTATCTCCATCTTTAAAAGCCCGCATGTGCAGCTGACATGTTGTATTTTGTTGCCAAGGACCATGTGCCTGGCCATTGATAAACATACTGCACATGCCACATATTCCTTCTCTACAATCATGATCAAATGCAATCGGCTCGTTACCTTCCTCAATCAATTTTTCGTTCAACACATCAATCATTTCAAGGAAACTCATTTCTGAGGAAATGTTATTAACTGGATACGTTTCAAATTTACCCTTTGATTGATTATTTTTCTGGCGCCAAACCTTTAAGGTTAAATTCATATTATAATGCTCCATATCAATTTAATTTAATTATCAGATTTATAATAAAAAATCAGACTACTTATAACTTCTTTGAGTTGGTTTTACTATTTCAAAAGAAAGTCCTTCTTTATGTAGTGTCCATTGACTATCTCCATTGTTTTGCCATGCAGCCACATAACTAAAGTTATCATCATCTCTCTTTGCCTCACCATCTTCAGTTTGACTTTCTTCTCTGAAATGACCACCGCAACTTTCATTTCTATCCAAGGCATCCAAACACATCAATTCTCCTAACTCTATAAAATCAGCTACTCTGCCAGCTTTATCCAATTCGGGATTGAATTCATTTATTTCTCCAGGAATTCTAACATCGCTCCAGAATTCTTGCTTTAATTGCCTTATTTCATCAATGGCTTGTTTTAAACCTTGTTCATTTCTTGCCATACCGCACTTATCCCACATTATCTTTCCCAATTTTTTATGAAAACTTTCTACGGTTTGTTTACCTTTTATATTCATCAATTTGGAAAGGCGTTCGTTTACTTCCTTTTCAGTTTGTATAAATGCATCATGATCGGTAGAAATAGAAGAAGTTCTGATTTCATCAGCTAGATAATTGCCTAATGTGTATGGAATAACGAAATAACCATCAGCAAGACCTTGCATCAATGCAGATGCCCCAAGTCTGTTTGCACCATGATCACTGAAATTGGCTTCTCCTAATGCATACAAGCCCGGAACGGTAGTTTGCAGTTCGTAATCAACCCACAATCCACCCATGGTATAGTGAACAGCTGGATATATTCTCATAGGTGTTAAGTATGGATTCTCTCCTGTAATTTTTTCATACATTTCAAAGAGGTTTCCATATTTTTCTTCAACGACTTGTTTCCCTAACTCAAAAATTTTATTTTCATCCGCATTAGCAATACCTGTTTTTCCAGCCTCTGTCCTTCCGTAACGCATAATAGCATCTTTAAAGTCAAGATAGACGGCCATTTTAGTAGTTCCAACTCCGTAGCCTTCATCACATCTTTCTTTAGCTGCTCTTGATGCAACATCCCGAGGAACCAAATTTCCAAATGCAGGATATCTTCTTTCTAAATAATAATCTCTTTCTTCTTCTGGAATATCCGTAGGCTTTCTGTTATCGTTTTTTTGTTTAGGCACCCAAATTCTTCCATCATTTCTTAAACTTTCACTCATTAAAGTGAGTTTACTTTGATGATCTCCACTAACAGGAATACATGTTGGATGTATTTGAGTAAAACAAGGATTACCAAAAAATGCTCCTTTTTTATGTGCTTTCCATGCAGCAGTTACATTACTTCCCATTGCATTGGTACTTAAATAGAAAACATTTCCATAACCTCCGGAACATAACAATACTGCATGTGCGAAATGTCTTTCGGTTTTACCATTTACTAAATTTCTTGCGATGATTCCTCTTGCTTTTCCGTCAATCTTTACAATATCCAGCATTTCATGACGTGAATACATCTTTACATTACCTAAAGCGACCTGTCTTTCCAACGCACTATAGGCACCTAGTAACAATTGTTGCCCAGTTTGACCAGCTGCATAAAATGTTCTTTGCACCTGAGTACCGCCGAATGATCGATTACTAAGTAAACCTCCATATTCGCGAGCAAATGGTACACCCTGTGCTACACATTGATCAATGATAGAAGTGCTAACCTCTGCAAGTCGGTGAACATTGGCCTCTCTTGCACGGTAATCACCGCCTTTTACAGTATCATAAAACAAACGAAAAACAGAATCTCCGTCGTTTTGGTAATTCTTAGCAGCGTTAATACCACCTTGTGCTGCAATACTGTGCGCACGACGAGGACTATCCTGAAAACAAAAAGCTTTAACTTTATATCCAAGCTCACCAAGTGAAGCTGCTGCAGAAGCCCCGGCAAGTCCGGTACCCACAACAATCACTTCCAGTTTACGTTTATTGGCAGGATTTACTAGTTTAACATGGCCTTTATAATCGGTCCATTTTTTATCCATTTCACCTTTTGGTATTTTAGCATCTAAAGCCATAGGTTCTTATATTAAATGAGCGTTTTTGTAATATTGGTAATATTAATTAATCCATTGCAAATGAATTGCAACAGGCATTAAAGCAAAAAGTATACAGATAATTAACGCATAAACAGTTCCAATTGTTTTGATTAATGGAGTGTATCTTTTATGATTGATACCCAAAGTTTGAAAGGCACTTTGAAATCCATGGTATAAATGCCAAAATAAGGAAACAACCCCGACAAGGTATAATATCACAACCCATTTAATACTGAATACTTCTTTCATTTCATCAAATAAGTCATGGGGTTTATCGCCACTGTATAAAGCAACTTTTGTATCAACGTAAAAATGAGAAAGATGCATAACGAGAAACAACAATAACAAAGTTCCGAGAATACCCATAGATCGGCTATACCATTTGCTGTTTTTGGAAGGCTGATTAAAATAATACTCAACAGGTCTTGCTTTTTTATTTTGAAAAGTCAAACTGAGGCCTTGAATAATGTGGGCAATTAAACCAGCGAACAATCCAATTTCTAAAAACCTCATAATCCAGTTATGACTCATGAAATGAGCCATTTTATTGAAAGTAACCCCGTGGTCATTTAAAAAAATACATGAATTGATGCCTGCATGTATAATTAAAAAAAGGATCAGGAAAATTCCGGTAAACCCCATGATGAATTTTCTTCCAATTGAGGATGTAAAAAAATGTTTCCAAGTCATAGTATATGTTTATGATAATTTTTGCAAAGTTAAGGCAGTATTAATAATTTTTAACAACAAAAATTAATTAAAAAGGCCTTGCAAAAAATATCATTTTAGTTGCATTGTTTTCAATATTCTGCAAATCCAAAGCATCGGATGCACCATCACCTGTACAATCGGTATCATTATAACCAAAAGAGAAATTAAATGCGTCGTTTTCAGTTTCTTGAAGGTCATAAATATCAATAGTTCCATCATGATTAACATCGCCTCCATAAATGGCGAATTTCCCTGTTTCTAATGCTTTCATAGGAGGATTTATACCGTCTGTAAAAGCTTTAGTTTGTCCGGTTGTAAAATCATAGTAGTTACTATCTGTAAAGTAGATAGGATATCTGCTCCAGGTTTCCATACTATTTCTATGCTTGATAACAATGTAATAATTTTTTCCATAGGATGAACCCGGGAACGACATAGTTGCATTTCCATCTGAATGCAAAACTACTTTTCTCTTAAAATCGGGTGTGTCTATACTCAATTTATTTTCATCCCATAATTCAATATTAACAGAGTCGGTTTCGTTGTAAATAGTGCTCAAACCTAGATCATATAATGTTGGTTGCATTAATCCTAATCCTAAGTAATATCCCTCCAGGTATAGTTTAAGATTCAATGTTGCAATTAAATTATTACTTACTATATTCAATTGAAGGGTCATTAAACTATCGCACCCCTGTTGATTTAAAATAGTATCATGAAATACTCCACTCACATTGTATGAATTGCCATTCCATAAATAAGGAACCTGATTACTAAAGATGGTTACATTATTTATTGATGAGCTTGACTCTTTGATGGTAAGATTCAAAGTAACAGTAGAATCACATCCTGAAACATTGGTCCCTATCCAAGTTTTGGTTCCACTTGTTGTATAAGTTGTTCCTTTCCAAGTATATGAACCGCAGGCCGATACAGATGAAGAGGATGTTGTAGATTGTTTGATGGTAAGATTCAAAGTAACAGTAGAATCACATCCTGTTGCATTTGTACCAGTCCAAGTTTTTGTTCCACTTGTAGTATAATTACTTCCGTTCCAAGTGTAGGATCCGCATGCTGATACAGATGAAGTAGAGGATGTAACTTGTTTAATTGTAAGATTTAATGTTACTACCGAATCACATCCAGCTGCATTGGTTCCTGTCCAGATTTTGGTTCCACTTGTTGTATAAGTTGTTCCTTTCCATGTGTATGATCCACATGCCGATGAAGATGAAGTAGATGATGAAGCTTGTTTAATGTTAAGATTCAACGTTACGATAGAATCACATCCAGCTGCATTGGTTCCTGTCCAAAATTTATATCCGCTTGTTGTATAAGTTGTTCCATGCCAGGTGTACGAACCGCATGATGATGCTGACTCTGATGATGTTGTAGCTTGTTTAATTGTAAGATTTAATGTTACTACCGAATCACATCCAACTGCATTGGTTCCTGTCCAAGTCTTTGTTCCACTTGAAGAATAGGTTGTTCCATTCCATGTGTATGAACCGCAAGCAGCAATAGTTGAACTGGATGTGGTAGGTTGTTTAATTGTCAAATTCAACGTTGCTAAAGAATCGCATCCTGCTAAATTGGTTCCTGTCCATGTTCTAGTACCGCTTGTTGTGTAAGTTGTTCCATTCCATGTATAACTTTCACATGAAGTAATATTATCTGTAGATGAGGAAGTATTTTTAATGGTAAGGTTGATTGTTACCACTGAATCACATCCTATCGCATTGGTTCCTGTCCAAGTTTTAGCACCACTTGTAGAATAGGTTGTTCCGTTCCAAGTGTATGAAGCACATGCTGTCGCTGATGTTGTTGATGATGTTGATTGTTTAATGGTAAGATTTAGGGTTACTACAGAATCGCATCCTACTGCATTAGTCCCTGTCCAAGTTTTTGTACCACTTGTTGTGTAAGTAGTTCCGTTCCAAGTGTATGAACCACATGCCGATGCAGATGAATTTGATGAAGATGCTTGTTTAATAGTAAGATTTAAATTTACCACTGAATCACAACCTAATGCATTGGTTCCAGTCCAGGTTTTAGTACCACTGGTGGTATAGGTTGTTCCGTTCCAAGTATAAGATCCGCAAGCAGTTGCCGTTATACTTGAAGTAGATGGCTGATTTAAAATCAGAATTAAAGTTGCTACAGAATCACAACCTGCTGCATTGGTACCGGTCCAAGATCTTGTACCGCTGGTTGTGTAATTTACCCCATTCCAAGTATATGAATTACATGAAGATATATTTTCTGTTGATGATGATGCAGTATTATTGCTAGTAAAATTCAAATTCAAGTCATCAATTCTCCAATTTGATGGTGAATACGATGTTGCGACAACTGATCCTAGAAATTCCAATCCATTTGATGTATCACTTGCGTTGGCAGAAGTAAATCCCCATCCACCTGTTGTAGTTTGTCCGCTTGCATAATATCTAATATAAATTGTAGTGCCAGCTGCAACATTTTGTAAAGCTGAAATAGCTGAGACATCAATACTAGAAGTTAAAGATGTGGTTGTAACTGGAGATCCAATTAAAGTAAAGTTGATACTATCAAAGCTATATGCGTACTGTGAAGTCACGCCAGGAGAAGCCTTATATGTACCTGTTCCCTCAAATTTTGCATTGATTTTTGATAGAGAAATCTTATAGTCAGTTGCTGACTTTAATTTTACTTGAAAATAATCCTTATTTGAAGTTGAAATACCATTGTTTTTAAACCCTGTAGTTCTAAATGAATTACTAACGCCATTTGTAGCAGCACTATCCCCTCTTGTAATATTGCTAAGTCCGTTCGTACTTATCAAATTAGCATTAAAAGTAGTAGCCGCAAAAGTCACTGGACTTGATTGTCCAAAAAAGTTCCATGCAGCAATTTTACTAACAGTTGGAGCTGGTGTAGATGTATCTCCTGCACCATTGAAACCATAAATTCTAAATGTAGTATTGGAACCAGAAAAATTAATTCCCGTTTTTGATTTTAGTGCCCAGGTGCTATTATTAGACAATGAGCCACTGTCAATATTTGATAAATAATTATCAGCACTGCTTCTGATAATATAAGATTGCGGTCCGGTTGATGTGCAGTAAGAACCAAAACTAATTCCATTTAATAAAAAATTACCGCTATTTGGAGCAGTTACATTAAAACTAAAATATCCTGAACCATTTGCAGCCGTATTCAATGAACCTATTCTCGCATTCAAATTAGCATTATTTACACCTGACGCACCTGAATATCCTGATGACTGAACTGAAGAATTTAACAAGGAAACTGTTCCACTATTATTGCCCTGAGATAAATCACTTACAGTTATATTTTGAGACTGGACAGGAGAAGCCGTGGTGAAATTCCAGTATACATCTGAGGTGCTGGTTTTGATGGTTATGGAAGAAGAAGCCGTTAAATTTTTACTGCAATTAGTTGAAGAATTGGAAACAGAGATCAAATTCATTGTTTGTACTGATGTTGCATTTGAAACAGAGACTGAAGCAGAACCATTTGTTAATGTAATAGTACTAGTTACTCCCCCGTTAATATTATAAGTTACTATAGCTCCTACTGTTCCATTTAAATTGAAAGTTGCATTAGATCCTGAACAAATTTGATTATTTGAATTTGTAACAGTTACACTAGGTAATGGATTAATAGTAAGATTTAATGTCGCAACACTATCACAACCTGCAGCATTAAATGTTGTATAAGTATAAGTTCCAGATGAAGTGTAGGTTTGTCCATTCCATAAATAACTGTCACATGCCGTAGCGGAAGAATTACTGCTGCTTGTTCTCTTTAATACTAAATTCAAAGTGGCTGTACTATCACAACCACTAACACTTGTTGTATTGTAAGTATAAGTTCCAGATGAAGTATAAGTTTGTCCGTTCCATGTATAACTTGAATTGCAAGATGAAACGCTGTTATTACTTGAGACTGAAGTATTGATGGTTAAATTTAAAGTAGCTACAGAATCACATCCTACTGCATTAGTTCCTGTCCAAGTTTTACTACCACTTGTAGTGTAGGTAGTACCATTCCATAAATAAGAACCGCAAACAGAAACTGTTTGTGTGCTTGTACTTTTTTGTTTGATGATAAGATTTAAAGTTATTACCGAATCACATCCGGCAGCATTAGTTGTTGTCCATGTTTTAGCTCCACTTGTTGTGTAGGTTGTCCCGCGCCAAACATAAGAGCTACATGAAATTGCTGACTCAGTTGATGAAGTAGCTTGTTTAATAGTGAGGTTTAAAGTTGCCGTAGAATCACAACCTGCAGCATTGGTGAGTGATTTAGTGTATGTACCGCTTGCAGAATAAGTTGTTCCATTCCAAGTATAAGATGTACAAGCTGATAGATTTGATGTAGAAGTAGAAGGTTGTTTTATTGTTAGATTTAAAGTTGCAACCGAATCACATCCTACAGCATTGGTACCTGTCCAGGTTTTAGTACCACTTGTTGTATAAGTTGTACCATTCCAAGAATACGATGTACAAGCAGAAACCGTTTGTGTAGATGTGGTGCTATTGTTAATCGTTAATTGTAATGTTGCTGTAGAGTCAAGTCCGCCAGATCCAATAGTTGTATAAGTTTTGTCGCCCGATGTGGTATAAGTAGTTCCATTCCAGGTATAACTATTACAAGCTGTTGCAACAATATAAGCCGTTCCTGAAACTGCTAGATTTTGAGTTGTAGCACTGGATGAACTAAAAGAAATATTTCCAGAATAAATTTTCAATCCTGTAGGATTGAACTTTACATAAATATTTCTGCTAGATAATGTACCTGAAGTAGGTGTTAAAGTCAAGGTTGAAGCGAATCCAGAACCAGATGTAGCAGAAATTTGAAATCCTGTTGGAGCAGTTAATGTAACATTTCCAGTTAATGAAGTTCCTGAAACAGTAAAAGTTTTTTCAGCAGAGGTAGTATTAAGTAATTGTTTACCAAAACCCGCCAGTGATCCAACTGTAATTGATGGGGTCGCTACTGCATTGGTTTTGGTGTACCATATAGGTGCAGTGATAGATCTTCTTCCATTGATTGTAATATCTAGATAGTAATATGCTGAAGAACCTGTTGCCAATGCTGTATGCGTATATGACAATGAAGTGGTAGAACTGCTCGTTAACTGTGTAGCTGATTTGCCGCTACCCGGAACACCATACATCAACTTGATTGATTTAGTTGCACCTGAAGGAGCTGTTGGGTCTGTTACTGTTACAGTTATAGACGGTGAAGTATTTCCCGAGATTACACTTCCCATAATTTCATTATTGACTGTAAAACTAATTTTGGTATCAAAGTCCTCAGTAGCATAAAAATGTCGGGCTTTCATGGCATCAATTAAGTTGGATTTAGTTAGCGAAGGAGCTAACACAACTGTTCTGATTTCATTGGCTCTACCAAAATTTGTATAATGGGTATCGTGATCCATAAAAGGACCAATATGATATCCTTTACCAAGCATAGTAGTGTAATAGGATAAGAAACTCATTGAAGAAGGAAATGAATCATACGTTACATTAGTCGCAAAAGCAGGACCACTTTCTACTGCACAACCAATTACACAACTATCTACAAAAGAAGAATAAGTAGAACTGGAAACACTGTTATAATCAGAACTTGTAGGGTGAGCATAAGATGCAAATGCATTTCCGTTTTTATTTAATCTTTTAAACAGTCCATCAGGACCAGTATAATCACTTTTTGCAACGTAGATTTGATAATTTCCTGCTTCCCATCCAATCAATGAATCAATTCCATAAATCAATACGTGACCGCCTCCACTTATAACCCCCCACTCCTGACCATACAAAGCAACAAAAGATGATGTGGTAGCCGATTGAGCCTGCGCGACACCAAGGGGCCAAGTGCTAATATTCATACCTGCACCACTATGATTATGCTCTGATATGCCGAGAAAATCCATGTGCAATGAATTTTTCGCATAGGCGTAATCGTTAGCAGGAGTATAAGTTGGATTGTCTTTATTTCCATCTGAATAGCCGGAGTGAGCATGCAAGTTTCCATAATAATAATTGTATGCAGATGATGCAGTTGTAGTAATATTCTGAGATAATGGAGATGCAGTATTGTATTTTGTGCCTCCAGTACAAGTGCTGTTCTCTGCAAAAACATAAAAATAATATCTGGTGGAAGAACTCAAACTATTCTGATAAAAACTTAATGAGGTAGAATTTGACACAACAACAGCGTTCCCTAAAGTTGCTCCTGGGGAGTAATTCGTATTATTAATAGGTAACTGAGTTAAGGAAGATGAAGTACTGTATAGCACAAGATAACTATCTGCGCCAGTTGCTGCATTAAAGGACCCTGACACATTATTATTTGTAGCTGAGAGATTTAATGTGGATGGTTGAGTTGTAGGCGTAACACATGGACCACCTAAAGAAGAAGTAGTTGTACTGCCTTTTA
>CAMCAY010000033.1 GCA_945872815.1 Chitinophaga pinensis | reverse complement strand
AATATTATCGTCCAAGAATCCCTCGATTGCACCAATAACTTTCTCATATTCACGTGGATATTGTATATGCTGTTTAGCAATGTTAACAATATGAGTATGCCTGCAGATGTCTCCCAAACATTGAAAGTGAAATGTGGAATATTGATTTGCAAGCTAGGTATTAAATACATTATTGGTCTACCGGATAAAAATAGCCAGGATGCAATAAAATAATAAGGAGTCAACCCGCCAATTATTAAAATAACCCATTCGGTTAATCTAAATGGTCGTGTAATCAACAAAGCAAACAAAATGACAAATAAAAAAATAATTGCCGGTTGAAATATCAAAGTAGCAATTCCAATTACCAACCCTATATTAAACAGATTTTTTTTTGAATCTGATACATTTTGCAATCCGCAAATTTTTGACAAAACCCATAACAACATCGGGCTAACTGTCAAAGCTGAAGACATCTCTATTTTATTGATAAAAAGAGAAGAAAAAAGCAAGAAACACATTCCTGTGAGATAGTTGATTTTAGGAAATAGTTTTTGTTTTATCGCAATTTGGTTGATAACAAGAGCTTGAACAAATAACAAAATAAAGACGTAAAAAGAAGCAGGAAATTTATTGTGCTCAGCAATAATTTTCATGTTTTTGAACACCGTGAACAAGAAGTCAGCAGAAGTCTTATTTTCAATATTTATAGATTTAGCGAATAATGCCCATAAAATTACCACGCCATATATCAGCAAAAGGAAATTATTATAAGGCCTGTTTGATTTGAACTGATTTACCACAAATAATTGATTCAAAAAGTAATTGTAAAGCTATTACAAAGTTTCATTTAAAAGCAATTCAACACTCTAATTAAATAAAAAATGGTTTGAATCGAGGAAGAACTGCTACTAAAGACAATAATTCATAACCTCGGTCAATGGATTTAAAGCAAATCAACCAAAAATACATTCATACATTTGTTGTATTAAAATCAATAAGATGCAAACAGTTTTAATTACGGGGGGCTCGGGATTAGTAGGGCAAGAATTAAGCAAAATGCTTATCAATAAAGGATTTAAAGTAATCATACTAAGCAGAAATAAAAATTCCTCAAATAACAATATCCAGTATGCACAATGGGATATCAAAAAACAAACTATTGATTTAAAGGCATTACAGGAAGCAGATTTCATCATTCATCTTGCCGGGGCAGGTGTGGTAGATAAAAAATGGACGGAAAGCTATAAAAAAGAAATCCTACTAAGCAGAACAGAAAGTAGTAAGTTAATAATTGATGCATTAAGTAAAAATCCCAATAAAGTAAAGGCAATCATCAGCGCTTCTGCGATTGGATGGTATGGGCCTGACAAAAAAAATGATTACTCCTTTTCTGAAACAGATGCTCCGGATAATAATTTTTTAGGTGAAACTTGCCGACTATGGGAGGAGAGTGTAGATCCTGCAACTAAAATCGGCATAAGAGTATGTAAACTTCGAACTGGAATTGTATTAACTAAAAAAGGTGGAGCACTTAGAGAATTTATTAAGCCAATAAAAATGGGCATTGCAGGCATACTTGGTCGCGGCAATCAAATAATCAGCTGGATTCACATAGAAGATTTGTGCAGGATGTTTATTCACTGCATGGAAAACGATCAACTTCAAGGAAGCTATAACGCAGTAGCGCCAAGCCCTGTAAGTAATAAAACATTAACCATTTCACTGGCAAAATTATTGAAGGGAATCTTTTTTATTCCTGTCCACGTTCCCGTTTTTATATTAAAACTGATGATGGGACAAAGAAGTATTGAAATATTAAAGAGTACAACTGTAAGTTGCGAAAAAATAAAAAAAACAGGATTTGTATTTTATTACCCAACAATAGATGCTGCTTTAAAAAATATTTTTTTAAAATAACAATCTAACGATTCAAATTCTGTGAAAAATAATCGGTTACCTTTTGGTATAGATGTGCCCTGTCTTTTCCCAAAACATTGTGTTCATGGCCGGGATAAATCATATAATCAACCTGCACTCCCTTATCTACTGCTGCTTTTACCAAATTCACCGAATGCTGCATCAATACAACATTATCCTGCATTCCATGAATCAATAATAATTTTCCTTTTAATTTCTGTATTTGTTTTACCAAATTAGTGCTTTCATATCCGTCAGGATTTTCTTGAGGCTTATCCATATAACGCTCAGTGTACATGATCTCATAATAATTCCAATCTGTGACTGGACCTCCTGCTACTGCTGCTTTGAAAATACCAGGATGATTCAACATAAAATCAATTGTCATAAATCCGCCATAGCTCCACCCAAATAAACCCATGTTATTTTTATCAACAAATGACAACCCTGATAAATAGTTAATGCCAGACATTAAATCTTCCATTTGCTTTTCCCCAGCTCTTCTGAATATAGATTGTTCAAAGACTTTTCCTCTGTTTGCACTTCCTCTTGTATCTAATGTAAAAACAACATAACCTCTTTCTGCCATGTACTGAAACCAGTAGTCGCCAGCCCCTCCATTCCATGCATTCAATATCAATTGAGCATGCGGACCACCATACCAATATACGATTACAGGATATTTTTTATTACTGTCGAATTGAACAGGCTTATACAATCTGCAATACAAATCTGTTCCTTCTGTATTTTTTATAGTGAAAATTTTCATTTGGCCCAATTCATACCCATTGAGTGGATTTGCTGACTGTTTTATTACTTTTACTTTTTGTGAAGATGTTTCAATCAACTGAATGGTTCTGGGATTTTCAGGGCTGCTGAAATTATCCAACACATATTTACCGTCAAAGCTGACCATTGTGTTATGTACACAATCTCCCTGAGTTATAGGAGTTGATTTTCCGGATGAAAGATTTACTTTAAAAAGATTTTTAGATACGGCGGAAATTGCTGTTGACGTATAAAATAGGTTTTCTCCTTTTTCGTCAAATCCTTTTACTTCTAGTACTTCCCAGTCGCCTTTGGTTAATTGCTTAATTAATTTACCTTCCGTATTATATAAATACAATTGATTCCATCCATCTCTTTTACTTTGCCAAACAAATTGACTTGGATTGTTTTTAACAAACAGCATTGGCACTAAAGGTTCTGCATACTTCTGATCTTGTTCTTCGAAAAGCGTCTTAACAAAATCTCCGGTAACAGCATTGTATTCATTTACCCAAAAATGATTTTGTTCTCTATTTACAATTACAATATAAACAAACTGATCATCGGGGCTCCATGCGATGTTGGTCAAAAATTGTTCCTTTGGTCCGTAAGTTTTAATCCAAACAGTATTTTCTGTTTCTGCATTATAAATCCCTACAGTCACATGATGACTCGAATCACCTGCCATTGGATACCTGAGGTTATTAACCTTAGCGGGTCTTTCTGTCCAGTCAACAATAGGATAATCAGGAGTCATGGACTGATCCATTCTGTAAAATGCCAGTAACTTTCCATTGTTACTCCAGAATGTACCTTTGGTTATACCAAATTCACTTTGATGTACAGTTGACGCATATACGATATCATTACTGCCATCCTCTGTTACTTTTTTTGTTTTATTGTTTGCACTGA
Organism: Chitinophaga pinensis; assembly: GCA_945872815.1. Taxonomy (GTDB): domain Bacteria; phylum Bacteroidota; class Bacteroidia; order Chitinophagales; family Chitinophagaceae; genus Ferruginibacter; species Ferruginibacter pinensis_C. The sequence continues at coordinate 19,281 of CAMCAY010000033.1, read as the reverse complement.
CATATAAATTATGTTCATCCAAATAAGTCACAAAACCTGCATTGCTTTCTTCCACATTTTCTTTTGCTGCAATTTCTTTATTGATAATTAGCTTGTCAAATTGAAAGTCTTTAAACAATAATTTCTGACCCTTAACAGTAGTGACAAAGCTATTTTTTGAAAATTGAACAGCAGGCATTGAAGTCACCGAATCAAATCCTGCTTTGCGTAGAGATTCATTCAACTGATTTCGGTTAAGATATTCAGTATTCTCTAAATTTTTAAAAGAGCTTTTCATCCAAATTTCATTGTCATTGGTTTTGTTCAAATAGACAAATTCATCCGTTCCCTTTATAAACTGAAGTTGCTTGTAATTTTCAGGAGCAAGTGTTGTTCTTGCATTAATCATAGCATCAGCCATGCTAAGTTGTTTCAGCTGTGCAAAAGCAACGTTTGCGAATAATAATATGAATGCTGGAATAATAACTTTCTTATTCATTGGATAATTTAATTTTAATAAGGAGTATAAAGTTAAAGTTTTGTTTGAAAGTAACTGAAGAATAATATTACACATTATACAACCGAACTGTTTCAGCTTCTACTTCTAACGTATGAATGGTGCCACATTGCAATGCCATATTATTTTTTTGATGCCCCACCGGAAAATCAAAGCAAACAGGGTAATGATAGGTTTTTACTTTTTCCATAACTATTTCTTCGAGTGTTTTTCCAAATTCTTCCCCCTCATCATCTTTTTTAATTTTAAATCCACCAATTATCAACCCTTTTAATGCTGATAATTTTCCAGCTCTTTTAAGATTCCATAACATTCTGTCTATGTTATAAAGATATTCGTCCGTATCTTCTAAAAACAAAATTTTATTTCGAGTTTGAATTTCACTTTTAGTACCTGACAAATTTTCAATACATCTAAGATTGCCACCAATAAGTTCGCCCGTACATTTTCCTATTCTGTTGCTTTGATTGGACTTTACGTCATACACTATTTTCTTTCCGCTTAAAGTTTCGTGTATAGAGTAGATGGAATTTTTCTGAACATCTTCAGCAGCATCCCAATCTAATAGAAAACTATTGCACATCTTGGAATGAACGGTAGCCACTCTGCAATTTCTATTGACATGACAATGTAATATGGTTGCATCACTGAATCCAATAATCCATTTGGGGAAGCGGGAAAAGTTATTAAAATTGATTTGGTCGATTATTCTAATAATGCCATAGCCACCTCTGGCACATAATATTGCTTTCACTTCATTATTATCAAGCATACTTTGAAAATCTTGGAGTCGTTCCTCATCTGTTCCTCCAAAAGTAAAGTCCTTCTTGCCAATAGAATTTCCAATAACTACTTTATACCCCCACTCTTCAAGCTTTTTAATGGAAGGTTGTACATCTTCTAAAGAAATGTAACCCGCAGGAGAAACGATTGCGATAATGTCGCCATTCTTTAAATAAGGTGGTTGTTGAGCAATTAACAACTCATCATTTATGAAATCAATATTTTTAAATTTCGATTTTCCGAAAAGACTCGGAGTTATCATCGAAGAAAAAAATGTACCTAGAAAATATTTTCGATTCATTTTACATTGATTGATTTTTTTAATCATACAATTTATTAGATTTTATGGTATTGTGAATAATAAATTTAATAGTATACTCGAAACTCATGTATCAAATTATTCACATCCATTGTTGTATAAAGACTTTCTCAAATGCAATTTGGGCAATGCCTGCGTTTGTAATATTTTTGCAGGAATGAACAATCCCAAAAGATACCTGATTACATCTGCATTGCCTTATGCCAATGGGCCAAAACATATAGGTCATTTAGCAGGCGCTTATTTACCTGCAGATATTTACGTAAGATTTTTAAGGTCTCAGAAAAAAGACGTAGTCTTTGTCTGTGGTAGTGATGAACATGGTGCTGCCATTACGATTCAGGCAATGAAAGAAAAAACCACCCCAAAAGCCATTGTAGATAAATATCATGCACTGCTTGAAAGTAATATGCATGATCTCGGCATTTCATTTGACATCTATCACAGAACCTCTGAAAAAATACACCACGAAACTGCCCAGGAATTCTTTACTACATTGAACAATAATGGTAATTTAGAATTAAAAGAATCTGAGCAATATTTTGATGAAACTGCCAATACCTTTTTAGCAGATAGATACATTACAGGCACCTGCCCCATTTGCAGTTATGATAATGCTTATGGAGATCAATGTGAAAAATGCGGCACTTCCTTAAGTCCGGAACAATTGATTAATCCAAAAAGTACTCTAAGTGGCAATCCTCCCTCAAAGAAAAAAACAACCCATTGGTATTTACCCTTAGACAAACATGAATCTTTTTTACGTCAATGGATACTTGTAGAACATCAATCAGATTGGAAAACAAATGTGCTAGGACAATGTAAAAGCTGGATTGATGCAGGTTTGCAACCAAGAGCTGTTACCAGGGATTTGGAATGGGGCGTAAAAGTTCCTGTAAAAGATGCTGAGGGAAAAGTACTTTATGTATGGTTTGATGCGCCCATCGGATACATCAGTGCTACCAAACAATGGGCACTAAATAATAATAAAGACTGGAAACCATATTGGGAAGATAAAGAAACCAAACTTGTTCACTTCATAGGAAAAGACAACATCGTATTTCATTGCATCATATTTCCTGTTATGCTTAAAATTCATGGAAATATCTTACCGGAAAATGTTCCTAGCAATGAATTCATGAATTTGGAAGGCGATAAAATGAGTACCAGCAGAGGATGGAGTATTGAAATGGATGAATACATTCACGATTTTGTTAAAAAAGAAAATGGCGGCGATATTATGGTAGATGCACTTCGATATTACCTGACCGCCATTGCTCCTGAAACCAAAGACAGTGAGTTTACCTGGAAAGGATTTCAGGATGCCCTGAACAGTGAATTAGTAGCTGTTTTTGGAAATTTTGTAAACAGAACTTTTGTGCTGATGCACAAATTATGTAATGGAAAAGTTCCCCCATTGCACCAAACTATTATAGATGAATCAGATCTTAAAATATCAAATGATATTCTTCATTCAAAAAAAACAATTGAAGATTGTATAGAGCATTATAAATTTCGTGATGCATTATTTGAGGTCATAGACATTGCAAGAAAGGGTAATAAATACATGCAGGAAAAAGAACCATGGATTGTTGCTAAACAAGTGGGAGAAAATGGCCTTCCTGTTCCTGAAGCACAACAAAAAATAGACAACACCCTTCATTACTGCTTGCAGTTATCTGCTAATTTGGCTGTATTAATCAATCCTTTTCTTCCTTCTACAGCAAAAAAACTTTGTTACATGATGAAGGTTGTAGAGAAAATGCTTGATTGGGAAAATGCAGGTAAAATGAACTTATTGAGTATTGGATATTCTCTAAGAGCGCCTGAGTTGTTGTTTAGAAAAATGGAAGATATTGAAGTAGCTGAGCAAATTGAAAAATTAAAATTGAAAAGCAAAAAAATAATGGAAACTACCAATGAAAAATCAACAAGTGCTGATACTGCAAAAGATAAAGTAAGCAAACAAACCATTCAGTTTGATGACTTTGCTAAAGTTGATTTAAAAACTGGAACCATCATTGCTGCAGAAAAAGTAGAGAAAGCAGATAAATTATTGAAGCTTGAAGTTGATCTGGGTGCAGAAAAAAGAACAATCGTTAGTGGTATAGCATTACATTATAAACCTGAAGATGTTATTGGACAAAAAGTTGTTGTTGTCACCAATCTTTCCCCCAGAAAAATGAAAGGCATTGAAAGCAATGGAATGATTTTAATGGCTGAAGATCCAGACGGAAAGCTTGTTTTTGTTAGCAGCGATGTAACCAATGGAAGGAATGTAAATTAAAATATACAAGACTTTAAATTCATGGCAACTATTCCTCCATATCTTAAAAAAGGCAATACCATTGGCATAACTTGTCCAAGCGGATTTATGGATGCGAAAAAATCAACAGCATGTATCCATACATTGCAAAAATGGGGTTTCAACGTGATGATTGGAAAAACTGTGGGAGGAAAATCTACAAATTATTTTAGTGCATCAGACGAAGATAAAATAGAGGAATTGCAAGCCATGCTTGACAGTAAAGAAATTCATGCTATTTTATTCGGAAGAGGAGGATATGGCCTGAGTAGAATTATTGACAAGCTTAGCTTCAAAGAATTCAAAAAAAATCCAAAATGGTTGATTGGATTCAGCGATATTACAGTGCTGCATTGCCATTTGTTAACCAATATAAATACAGCAAGTGTTCACGGGCCAATGGCAGGTGCATTCAATACAAACAACTCACTCACTATACAATCGCTTTATAAAACAATTTTAGGAAAGAAGATAAATTATTCCTGCGAAAGCTACCACTTGAATAGAGCAGGGAAAGTAACCGGCGAATTGATTGGAGGTAATCTTGCTTTGCTATCTAATGTAATAGGAACCAAATCGGACTTTAAAACAAAAAATAAAATTCTCTTCATTGAAGATGTTGGAGAGCTCTTGTATTCAGCAGACCGAATGTTGCAGCAATTAAAAAGAAGTGGCAAATTCAATCAATTGACAGGTTTGATTGTGGGCGGTTTTACAGAAATGAAAGATACCGAAAGACCTTTCGGAAAAACAATCCAAGAAATCATTTTTGATATAGTGAAAGAATTTGATTACCCCGTTTGTTTTGGGTTTCCTATCAGTCATGGAAATATCAACTTGTCAGTAAAAATAGGCTGCGCTTATCAATTAAACATTACAAAAAGCAAAACTAATTTAAAGGAGATATAGAATCCTTCAACACAGAAAGCAAAGTCTCTTCATACAATTGCGTTTTACTTAATGCTGTTTCTGCATTTTCCTGAACTAAAATAAACTTGTCATTTTTTTTCAAAAATTGTTTCAGGTCAACATTACTTTTGTCTGAGGTTAAAACAGTAACAGGGCATTTTACATCTTCTAAAAATTGCACCGTAGGCATTTTGAAATGGCACATTGATGACCATGGATAGATAGGCAGATAAGTAGTCATGACGTCAGGAACACTTTTATAAGGAGATTCGAGAATCAAATGTTTTAATTCCGAAAATCCGGCAATATTAGCTGCAATAGCTGCACCAAACTCTTCCCCCTGAACAATAATTTCATCTTTTGTAAATTTATTTTCAGCCAAACGCATTATTTGAAAACCTTCTTCATACAATTGTTTTTCATTCAACAATCCCACACTTTTTCCAAAGCCGGGATAATCAGGCATCCAAACTTCATATCCATTTTTAGTATACAAACTAACCCTTTCAGCGCAATCCTTTACGTTTCCTTTCGTGCCATGAAAAAAAAGCACCAATCCTTTCGATTTTGATGTATCTATAGTTTTATCCGGAAAAAACTGTACAAGATGAATAGTATCCTTTTTATTAACGGGTATGAAAATTTCTTTAAATGAATTGGGAAATTGAAATTGGTAATCTAAAGACAGTCTTTCGGGATGAAATAAAATTTTATCTTGCAAATAAAATAGCGCTATTCCAATTATACAATATATAATAATGATAATTTTAGACCATTTGAATACATTTTTTATAGTAACGCTCATAATGATTTAATTTGATGAAATAATTTTGAAACTGCAGAAACTTTTTACTGATAATAATGAGTTTATGCACCTCACTATATGACACTAATTCGAATGAATGTAAAATAAATTGTCAAGTAATTCTATGATTAAAAAAGGATTTTTGAAAAGATAGGTTCTTACAAGAGATCGAGATTTCAATTTGCCTATTTTTTAGCCCTAGTAGCAACCAAAATTTTAATCCCATAATTTATTGTGAACTTATTGTTCATCGTCATGATCCCATACACGATTCAACTTTAATTTACTGACTGGAGCAACTACAAGGGGAAATTTTTCAACGGCAACATTGCTTTGTTCCAATCCAAAACTTCTTTCTTCACTCACGCTTAACTCTTTTATCCAAAAATAAAGTTTCATGATGATGTGTTCAAAAACAGGCAATTCATTATCCTGGCTGAGGAATTTTTCCATTACGATAAATTGAAAATCACCCACCATATTATTTCTTTGTTGACTCTCATACCTGCTGGTAATATTAACTTCTCTGTTTGCTACCAAATCTTCAACTACTTTTTTAAACATGAGGTTTAATCTAGGCTGAATTCTAAAACCAAGTTTAAAATCAACACGAATGATATCGTTAGGAATTATGTGTTCGACAGAATATTCGCTTGTATATGGATCATCAAGCGTGTGAACATGAACAAACCAATAAATATCTGCACGTTTAGGCTTTCCTCTCAGGATGCTATACATTATTTTGTGCTCTATTTCTTTATGATTATTGGAGCTTGTGAGATAAACTAAATGTGTTGCGTATTTAGGAACTGTATTGTCATTGCTAAGTTCTTCAATCTTTGGGATATATTCTTCTACTCGTACAAATTCAACGTACCTATTTTTTATTTTTCTCGCCCTATACCAAACGTACATCACCGTAAATAGTCCGCCTGCAATAATCAAAGTAACAAAACCTCCATGCGGAAATTTATCAAGATTTGCGATCAGAAAAGCAGTTTCCAATCCTATATAAACGACAAGAAATAGCCATATCAATGAGGGAGTTACCCTTTTGGAAACTAAAAAATTGGAGAACAAAATAGTAGTTGCCAACATACAAAGAGTGATAGCAAGTCCATACGCTGCTTCCATAGCTCCGGATGATCTGAAATAAAGGACTATGGAACAGCAACCTGCAAACAATAACGTGTTTATTCCTGGAATATATAATTGACCCTTTGCCTCAGTAGGATATTTTATTTTCATTTTTGGCCACAAATTCAAACGAATCGCTTCACTGATTAATGTAAATGATCCGCTGATTAACGCCTGACTTGCAATAATGGCGGCAACAGTTGCGATTGCAATACCCCATAATAAAAACCAATCCGGCATGATAGCATAAAATGGATTTTTCATGTTAACGCCATTGGTAAATACTACTCCATTTTGATTCAGAAGCCATGCTCCTTGTCCAAGATAATTAAGAATCAAACAAGATTTTACAAAAATCCAAGACACTCTGATATTCCCTCTTCCACAATGCCCTAAATCACTATACAAGGCCTCCGCACCAGTAGTACATAAAAATACAGCACCCAATATCCAAAATCCTTTGGGATAAACTGATAGCAATTTAACAGCATAATATGGGTTAAATGCTTTGAATACAGTTAGTTCAGAAGGGATATGTGCTATTCCTAAAACTGCAAGCATAGAAAACCATATAAACATAACCGGACCAAACATTTTACCAATGGAGTTGGTTCCGAATTGTTGCATAAAAAAAAGAACTGCCAAAATTGCGAGAACAATTACAATGATTGTATTTTCATGTATCTCACTCAACAATGGTATATTCCTCAATCCTTCAATAGCAGATGTAATTGAGATTGGTGGTGTTATCATTCCATCTGCTAATAACGCTGCGCCTCCAATCATGGCAGGAATTACAAGCCATCTTTTTTGCCTTCTTACCAATGTGTATAAAGAAAAGATTCCTCCCTCCCCTTTATTGTCAGCTTTCAAGGTAAGTATTACATATTTAAAAGTCGTCTGCAATGTTAGAGTCCAAATAATGCAGGATAATCCTCCGACTATTAATAATTCTTCTATTTTTTTTCCATTGATGATTGCGCTAAATACGTATAAAGGAGATGTACCAATATCGCCATAGATAATTCCCAGAGCTATTAGCAAACCTGCTACGCTAACTCTGTTAAGATTTTGTTTTCCCACTGATATAAATTTTCAAGATTGTTCTGATAAGGAATGCAAATAATAGAATACAAATGTAAAAGTAAAACTTAAATAAACTTATATTGAATCTGTAAAAACGAAACAAAATAAAAACCTCTCAAAAGAGAGGTTTAAAACAAACACAAAACCGGAAACAAATATAAAATCGATTTAATTAATCAGGTTTTTTTCCATCCAAGAAAGAATTGATCGTACTTATTTCTGCGTGATTGGTTTCACTTGGCTTTACAGTATAAGCACTGTAAAACGATTCAACATCAGCAATTTGGTTGGTCATATCCATATTGCGGCGAAGGTATGCCGGAACGGTTTCAAACTCATTATTAGGATCGGTTGCATTTGCATTAAACGATAAGTTTCTGAGTTTTGCAATCCTTTCCATAGCCCGGCGCCTTAATTCTTCGGTTTCGTCCTGCAAAGCAGGTTCCTCAACTGAAGACCTCATGATTGGCTGAGTTTGTTGTACAACCGGCTCCTCCGCCGCGTTTTGGGTTTCTTTAATTACCAATTTCAACTTAGTTTCAGGTTCGTCTTCCTGAAGAGAAGGCTGCATAGGTAATTGATTTTCATTGGTACCTGATTCTTGAATTGCGGGCTTTTCCTCTGCATAAATTTGTGCAGGTTTAGCCAGAAAGCTTCCTGACGAAAGGTTGCTTTCTTTTGCAATGCTGCTTGTAGCAGTAATTTCAATATTTTTAGTAATTTCTTTTGTAAGCTCCTTTTTTTCTTCTTTCACTTTATTTACATCTAATCCCTCCAAATCAATTCTGGTAGTAGGTATTTGATCTACAGAAGAAGATATTTCAAAGAAAATCGGTTCATTGTTTTCTTCTTTTTTAATTTCAGGTAAGCTTGAGTTATCAATCGATAAAGTTGGCATCAAAGCATCATCCTCAACTTCATCTTTGACAATTTGTAAGGTTTGTTTTTTTTCTTTATCGATCAATTTGTCAATCACTTTTTCTGAGGGCTCTTCCAAAACAATTTCGGAAGTAATTGGTATAGAAACGGATGGTTGTGATTGTACTTCCAACTTAAGTACTACCTTTTGGTTTTCTACAGTATTTTCAATTTTGTTTTCTGAAGAAAATGGATCTTTGTGATGAAAGCCAGTTGCAATCAAGGTAATTCCGATTTGGTTACCCAAAGTATTGTCATATCCCAAACCTAGAATTACATCCGTTTCTTCTCCTGCCTGAGACAATAAATGATTCTGAATAATTTCCACTTCATCCATTGTAAATTCGTGCTCACCTTCTGCACTGTTAATATTAATCAATATCCATTTAGCCCCTTTGATTTCGTCATCATTCAACAATGGTGAAGTCAATGCATTTTCAATTGCTTCCTGTGCCCTGTTCTCTCCCTCTGCAGCAGCACTTCCCAAAATAGCAACTCCTCCTCCTCTCATAACTGTACAAACATCCGCAAAGTCAACATTTATCTGACCAGTACTGTTGATGACATCAGTTATACATTTGGCCGCAGTAGCTAAAACATTATCTGCTCTTCCAAATGCTTCCTTCATTTTTAAATTTCCAAATTGGTGACGCAACTTGTCATTACTGATAACCAGCAAGGTATCTACGTTATCTTTCAAAGCATTTATACCCTCCTGCGCCTGAGCGAGTCTTTTCTTTCCTTCATAAGCAAATGGAGTAGTAACAATCCCTACTGTCAGAATATTAAGGTCTTTACAAATCTTTGCAATGATAGGTGCGCCGCCTGTACCGGTTCCGCCACCCATACCCGCTGTAATAAAAGCCATTTTGGTATTCACTTCCAAAATACGTTTTATTTCTTCCAAACTTTCCTCTGTAGCTTGCCTTCCAATAGATGGATTTGCACCGGCACCCAACCCTTGCGTTAAATGCGGGCCAAGTTGTATTTTATTGGGAACTTTACTCAAGGCAATAGCCTGTGCATCTGTATTGCAAATAATAAAATCCACCCCTTTGATATGTTGCGAGAACATGTGATTAACAGCATTACTTCCCCCGCCCCCTACACCAATAACTTTGATGATGGACGATTGCTCCTTAGGTAAATCAAATTGTATCATATTTATAGTATTATGGGTTAGTAGGTAATTTATTTAGAAACTGGTATCTCCTTCTTCTTTAAACAACTCCAGTAAATTTGTTTTAAATGAATTCATTAAATCTTTGATAGTTTTGCGACCATTAACAGATACTGTTTCGACTTCTGTACCAACACCTTCAGTATATCCTGTTGTCGCTGTTTCTAGTTCTTTAGAAGCTTTAGCACCTACAAAATTACCGGTCATTTGTTTGTTTTTATTTTCATAATCATTGTATCCTTTGAGGATTAATCCTATACAGGTACTATACATCGGCATTGCTAACTCCTCGTTATGGTCTCCTGATAGATGCTCATTAGGGATACCGATTCTTGCATTCAATCCTGTAAGATATTCAGTAAGCTGCATCAGATGCTTTAATTGAGATCCGCCCCCTGTTAAAATAATCCCTCCGTTCAAATTTCTATTATCTAATCCTACTTGTTTTAAATGATAGGAAACAAAATCCATAATTTCACTCATTCTCGCCTGAATAATATTGGCAAGTGTTTTTACAGAAATTTCTTTTGCGGCCATTCCTTTCAATCCAGGTATAGTTATATATGTGTTGGATTTAGTTTCATCGCTGATGGCACTGCCAAATTGTACTTTCATAGCTTCTGCCTGAGATTTTAATACACCTAATCCAAGTTTGATATCATTGGTGATATTTTCTCCGCCAAATGGAATAACTGCTGTATACTTCAAAACACCCTCATAGAAAATTGCCAGATCAGTAGTACCTCCGCCAATATCAACTATAGCTACACCCGCTTCTAGGTCTTTCTCATCCATTACAGCAGCAGCAGATGCCAGTGGTTGCAGTACCAGGTCTTTGGTTTTTAATCCGGATTTATCAACACTTCTATTGATATTGCGTATGGCATTTTTATCGCCAGTAATGATATGAAAATTAGCGCCTACTTTCACTCCGCTATAACCGATTGGATTCGGAATATTCTGAAAATTATCTACAGTATATTGCTGAGGAATCACATCAATGATTTGATCTCCCAATGGTATGTAGGTTTTGTACTGATCCGCAACCAGCTTGTCTATTTCGTCCTGTCTTATTTCTTCTTCAATGTTTTGTCTTACAATATCTCCTCTTGTTTGAATACTTTTGATATGATGACCGGCAATACCTACATATACTTCATTAATTTTCAAACCAGGATTTGATTCATAACATCTTTCAAGTGCAGTTTGAATTGCTTTTATGGTTTGGTCAATATTCAAAACCATTCCATGCTCCACGCCATTGCTATTGGCACGGCCGAAACCTAAGATTTCCAGTTTTCCGAATTCGTTTTTGCGACCTGCGATTGCAGCAATCTTTGTAGTGCCTATATCTAGACCTACAATAATGGGTTGTTCCTGATTCATACTTGTGTGGTTTGTGTTAGTTTGTATGTTTTCTTCGTTTGTTGACATAGATATTAAGGTTTAGTCTTTTTATTGTTTTGTATGCTTACGTTAGTTTTTGGTGGTGTTTTTTTATTTACATTATACACTGCATTTGTATCCTCACTTTCCTCTCGTTGCAAAGAATTTAATATCATAGAAACATCTATTGAATTTAAATCATTGTCCTGTACATAACCTTTGGTAGTATCTGAAGCCATTTTGGAAGAAAATTCAGCCAGTGTTTTCATCATCTTTAATGTCCTTATTGAATCGGCAATCACTTCATCTTTACCTCTGATACTTGCCACCAATTGATTTTTATATTCAAGATTTATTTTTGCATATTTTTTCCATCCATATACTGGCACAACTTTTTTATAAAACAATTCAAATTTTTCAAATTTTTGAACAAGATTAGAAGTGTCTCCAAATAATGCTACCTGGTCGCCTAATTTAGGAATCAGTTCAAACTGATTTTTTTTATTGATATCAATCTGATCAATCATTGACATTAAAAAACTGTCTTTCAAAATATATTCTCCCATTCTCTTTATACTCTTCAGAAAAATAGAATCAGATTTTTGAAGTTGTTTCAAAGACCCTGAAAAACCTGTAAAAACCGGCAAACGGGCTGTATGTCTGCTGCTTAGAGGTAGAATCTTAGCTGAATCATCCAGGTAAAAAGACTCTCCATTTAATGTAAAAACTCTTGCCAATGGCTCTCTTTCCTGAATTTCCACACACAGTACACCATTGTTGTCAAAAAATATTGCAACTTTTTTAAGCCAAACATCTTTTTTCAATTCAGTCTCTATTTTTTCAAGATTAAAATCCCGAATGGAACGTCCAATTATTTTCTGACCTAATTGCTGTTGAATCAACTCCTTAATATCCTGTTTATCAATAAAAAAATTATTGCTTCCTCCTGATATTTCTATTTTTAATCCTTTACAAACTGCAGCTTCTTTTTTTTGCAATGCTGCTACCATTAAAAAAATAGCTCCGCCTATCAGCAACAACCAGAAAGTGGCTAGCATTATTTTTTTAATTTTTATTTTATTTAAAGGACTCATCAGTTATCTCTTTTAATTCAATAAGTTTTTTATTGGCTCTACCAGCAAATCGATATCCCCGGCTCCTGCAATAATTAATAATTCTGTTTTTTTTCTTTCTTTGATATTTTTCAGCAATTCATCTTTTTCTAAACACTTAACTTTTTCAGCTGGCATCAAGCTTGCTATCATATTACTTGTCACACCGGTTATAGGAAGCTCTCTGGCAGGATAAATGGGCAAAATAAAAATCTCATCTGCCAAATTCAGTGCTTGCGCAAAACCTGTTGCGAAATCTCTTGTTCTGCTGTATAAATGTGGCTGAAACACCATCACACATTTTTTTTCAGGATACAGTTTTTTTGAACCGCTTATCAGTGCCTCTAATTCCTGTGGATGATGCGCATAATCATCAATCATGATACAATCATTATTTCTGATAACATACTCAAATCTTCTTTTTACTCCTTTAAAAGATGCAACAGCTTCTTTTATCTTGTAAGTTTCAATATTTAATAACTTAGCTACAGCAATTGATACCAATGCATTTTCAACATTATGCATTCCTCCCATATTCAAAACAAACCCATCAATTACAATATTGTCAATGCAGACATCAAATTGATAGGCTCCATTTTGAATAGTCAGATTTTGTATAAATACATCTGAATTTTTTGAATCTACACTATAAGTCTTACTGTTACCACATGCAAAATCATTGTTCTTTTCCAATCCCTTTTTAATAAATAAAAATCCACTTGATTTTATTTTTGAAGAAAACTCAACAAATGCACTTCTAAAATTTTCTTCATTTTCATAAATATCCAAATGATCGGGGTCCATTGCTGTAATTACAGCAATATCTGGATTCAATTTTAAAAAACTACGGTCATATTCATCCGCTTCAACCACACAAACATTATTTGTACTGCTTAAAAAATTAGTGTTGTAGTTGGCCGTTATTCCTCCAAGAAATGCATTGCAACCATAACCGCTGTGAGTAAGAATATGTGCAATCATACTGCTCGTTGTAGTCTTCCCATGAGTTCCTGCAACACATATATTCATAGTATTCCTCGTAATCATACCCAACACTTCGCTTCTTTTAAAAATAAGATACCCATTGTTCAACAAGTAATTATACTCCTGGTGGTTTGTTGGAATAGCGGGAGTATAAACAACAAAAGCCAATTCCTTATCAATTAGGTTAACATTGTCCTCAAAATGTATCTCTATTCCTTCCTCTACCATTTTTTTAGTTAGTAGCGTTTCTGTTTTATCATATCCCTTTACTTTCAGTCCTTTCGAATTAAAATACCTGGCAATAGCACTCATACCAATTCCACCAATGCCTAGAAAATAAACTACGGTGCCTTTTGCTTCATTAACAGCAACTTTTTCAAAAAAAGCATTCATATCGTTTATACTCAATTTCAATTCAGGTATTTTAAAATTTCATTTGCAATAACTCTATCTGCATTCACTATAGCTAATTTTCCAATGTTGTCTGTCAGTTTTTTTTGTTCAATGTCATTTTCAGACAATGCAATTATCTCTGGTATCAGCTGAATCATAGCTTCTTTGTCTTCTATTATTTTTGCAGCGTTTTTTTCTACCAGCTTTTGAGCATTTACTTTCTGATGACCTTCAGCTGCAAAAGGATATGGTACAAATACAACCGGCTTTTTCACAATGCATAATTCAGCAATTGACATCGCCCCACTTCTGCTGACTACTATATCAGCCGCTGCATAAGCATTTTCCATTTTATTGATAAATGCATTTACGGAAACATGTTTCATTCCCTTGCAGATATTTTTTGCTTTTTCTTCAAACAACTTTCCCGTTTGCCAAATCAATTGAAGATTATGTTTTTCAATTGATTCAATGTTATTATACATGGCTTCATTGATTGTCTTTGATCCCAGACTTCCGCCGATTAATAAAACTGTTTTTTTATGGGGGCTTAGACCGAAAGCCTCCAAAGCATCAATTTTAGTGACGTTGCTTTCAATTATATTTTTTCTAACGGGATTCCCAGAAACGAATATTTTGTCTGAAGGAAAAAATTTCTCCATTCCATCCGTAGAAGTAAAAATGATTTTCGCTTTTTTACCCAACATGATATTGGTTTTTCCTGCAAATGAATTCGCTTCATGAATAAAAGTTGGAATCCCTTTTGATTGAGCAAATCTCAATACAGGAAATGTTGAATACCCTCCAACGCCAATCACCGCATCTGGTCTGAAATTTTTAAATATTCCGGAAACCTGATAAAAGCTTTTAATTATCTTATATGGAAGAAGAATGTTTTTAATAAGTGAAGTTCTGTTGAAACCTGCAATGGTAAGCCCTTTGATTTCATACCCTTCCATTGGCACTTTTTCCATCTCCATTTTTCCTATGGCTCCAATAAACAAAATATTGGCGTGAGGGGATGATTTTTTAATTGCATTGGCGATAGCAACAGCAGGGAAAATATGTCCCCCCGTTCCTCCTCCAGCAATAATAAAATTTTTAACTCCGCTCATTTTTTATTTAGCTTAATTAATTTATGATTTCGTCTCAGTTGTTTCTGTAATTTTTTGTCCTGCTTTTTCTAACTGCGAACCTTCAATCTGCTCAACATTTCTGGCAACGCTCAATATGATTCCAATGGAAACACAGGTAAAGAAGAAGCTACTTCCTCCCATACTTATCAAAGGAAGTGTTACACCTGTATTTGGAAACAAGCTGACATTCACACCCATATTAAAAAAGGCCTGTATAACAAGCGTGAAACTTAAGGCCAACGCAAGAAATGCTCCAAATGCAAATGGACACTTTCTGTATATTCTTATGCACCTAAATAAAAAAATCAAATAAATACACAAAATAAACCCAGCCCCTAATAATCCGTATTCTTCTATAATGATTGCATAAATAAAATCACTGTAACTATGAGGTAAAAAATTTCTTTGCACGCTGTTACCAGGGCCCTTTCCCAACCAACCTCCATTTGCAATGGCGATTTTTGCCTGATTAGACTGATATGATTTTTCGTTATCATCATCTTTTTTACTGTATAAAAAAGTTTGAATTCTACTGATCCAGGTTGGTACACGTCCTACGGCAAGAAATGAAGGTAATTTTTCTGTTTGATGAGTTTGTTTATTGTAGGTAGAAACAGCCATGCTTACAATAAAAATTGCCGGAATAGATGCAACGGCGACTGTCAACAGAATATGTTTTGTACTTACCCGTCCAATAAACATAAGTAAGATGCTGGTACCTCCGATTAATATTGCAGTAGACAAATTAGCCGGTGCAATCAATATACAAATTAAGAAAACAGGTATAATCAATGGTAAAAAACCTTTTTTAAATGATTTGATTACATGTTGTTTTCTGCTTAGAATTCGACTCATGAACATAAACAAAGCCAACTTAGCAAGATCTGAAGTTTGAAAGGTTTGATTTATCAAGGGTAGTTTTATCCATCTGCTTCCTTCATTCAATTGAACGCCTAAAAACAAAGTATAAATAAGAAGTGGAATTGAAATAATAAAACCAAACAATGCCAGTTTATAATAAAAAGTATAATTCACCTGATGTAAAAAATAAATGACTAAAAATCCTATGATTATGAAAGCGAATTGCTTGAATAAATAACTTTCAGTAGAACGACTCATTCTATAGGCAAGTGAACCAGTACTGCTATATACCAGCAATAAACTTGACAAAGTCAGAATGATTACCATCGCCCATATCACTTTATCACCACCGGTTTTTTTCACAATGTTGCTACTTACATCACCGATACCTCTTAATGACATTGCATTGCGGACTTCAACACTTTGATTGTCTTTAAATAATTCCTTTATTTTTCTGATCAACTCCATGAATGATTGTGTAGTATTAATTTTACTTTTTTTGTATTATAAATCTCTAACAGCTTGCTTAAATTGACTTCCCCTGTCCTCGTAATTTTTAAATAAATCAAAACTCGCACAAGCAGGACTTAGCAATACCACTTCACCCTTATTTGCAAAATGATAGGCAGATTTAACAGCTTCTTCTGCACTTTCAGTATCAACTATCAATGGTATAATTTCTTTAAATGCTTCATGAATTTTACTATTGTCGATTCCAAGACATACGATGGCTTTTACTTTCTCCATCATCATTTCTTTCAAAAGGTTATAATCATTCCCTTTGTCTACACCTCCAAGAATCAAAATGACTGGTTTAGTCATACTCTCCAATGCAAACCAGGTGCTGTTGATATTTGTTGCTTTACTGTCGTTCACAAAATCTACACCTTTTATTGTTGCAACAAACTCCATCCTGTGCTCCAAAGACTGAAATGTTTGTAATGCTTCTCTGATTTTTTCTTTTCGAATATCCAATGCTGTTGCTGCCATACTTGCCGCCATACTGTTATATTGATTATGTTTTCCTTTAATTGCAAAATCTTCAATACTCATTTTCATTTCTTCTTCTTTCCATTTTAAATGCATTTGTGCATTTGTTAAATACGCGCCTTGCGACAGTTCTCTACTCATAGTAATGGGAGCTTGGGTTGATTTGATTGGATAATTAGATATAGAGTTCATAGTAACGGAATCATCCAGATTATAAATAAAAACATCCTCGTCTGTTTGATTCTGTATGATTTTAAATTTACTGGCAATATAATTTTCGATTTTATAATCGTATCTGTCTAGATGGTCTTCAGTGATATTAGTAATAACTGCAACTTTGGGTCGAAAAGATTGAATGTCATCCAGTTGGAATGAACTGATTTCAACAACATAAATATCCTTAGGTTCAATAGCAATCTGTCTGGCAAATGAATACCCGATATTGCCTACCATGGCACAGCTTTCACCAGAGTGCTTAAAAATGTGATAAGTCAACGCTGTTGTGGTTGTTTTACCATTACTGCCGGTAATTGCAATCACTTTACTATTACCTATATATCGAAAAGAAAATTCTATCTCACTGATCACTGGTATGCCTGTGTTTCTAACTTTTTTCATGATGGGAGCTTTCTCAGGAATACCGGGACTTTTAATTATTTCATCCGCTGAAAGTATTTTACTTTCCGAGTGACCATTTTCCTCAAAGGAAATTGAATGATTGTTCAGCTCGGCCTTAAATCTCTCTCCAATAGATCCTCCATCACTTACAAAAACATCGTAACCCTTTTGAGAAGCTAATAAAGCAGCGCCAATGCCACTTTCTCCAGCTCCAAGAATTACGATTTTTTGCATGATTACTTTTTCTCTTTTGAATGAACTTTTATCGAACACTCAGTTTATAAAATATTTTTACTACCCAAGGCAGTTGCTTTTAAAAAATAGTTTTCATATTCGGCAAATAGAATTTGCGGATTGAACTGCATCTGCGAATATTAACCGCAAACAATAGTCTTAAGGGTGGTTTTCTCAGGGTTAAGAATTATAATAGTCTTGGATTTCATGACAACATCCATTAATTGTTTTGCCTCTTGTTAAATTAAAAATGGTTTTTCAAAAGCATCGAATTTAATGGGTTGTTCATTTTCAGGGGTATCGAATTAATATTGTTTTCGGATTGGGATTTAATTTTTTATCTCAACTTCAATGTTACAATTGCCAAAGCCACACTTAAAATAGTCACTATCCAAAATCTCACTGCTATTTTACTTTCATGAAATCCTTTTTTTTGATAGTGATGATGTAAGGGGCTCATTAAAAATACCCTTCTGCCTTCTCCATACTTTCTCTTCGTGTATTTAAAATAACTTACCTGTATTATCACACTGAGGTTTTCTATCAGAAATACGATACAAAAAATAGGTATCAATAATTCTTTGCGTACAATGATTGCAAGTGCTGCAATGATTCCTCCAAGTGCCAAACTCCCTGTATCACCCATAAAAACTTGTGCAGGATAGGAGTTGTACCACAAGAATCCGACACAAGCACCAACAAAAGCTGCAATAAAAATGGACAACTCACCTAAATTGGGTATGTACATTATATTTAAGTATTCGGCAAATTTGATATTACCACTTATATAAGCAAAAATGCCTAAACAAATTCCAATGATCGCACTTACACCAGTAGCTAGCCCATCTAACCCATCGGTAATATTCGCACCATTAGAAACAGCTGTTACAATAAAAATCACAATTAAGATATAAACGATGTACGTATAATCTGCCATTGATTTTGGCAATAGCCTGGCATAATTGAATTCATGTCCTTTTACAAAAGGAATGGTTGTTATTACATTTTTTGCATTGGTAAAAACTCTTTTTTTACCATCTACAGTTATTGTGTCATATTTTATTTTCACACCATTACTGTTAAAAACATTTACCTGACTGTTTGGAATTACTTCTCTTTTTACAACAACATTCTGATTAAAATACAAAGTCGTTCCAACAATGATTCCCAACATCAGTTGACCAAATATTTTGAACTTTCCTGCAAGTCCATCTTCATTGGTTTTTTTGTAATCAATCCCTTTCTCTTTTGCAATACGTTTTGATTTAATCTTTAGAAAATCATCAATAAAACCAATCGCTCCAAGCCAAACTGTACACAACAACATTAATCTGATATACACCTTATCAAGATTAGCCAATAACAAAGTAGGTATTAAAATTGCCAGCAGAATGATAATGCCTCCCATTGTAGGGGTTCCTTGCTTTTGTCGTTCTCCCTGAAGCCCAAGTTCTCTTATAGACTCACCTAATTGTTTCTTTTTTAAGAAAAGAATGAGTCTTTTACCATAAACGGTGGTGATAATCAATGAAAGTATCAATGCCAATAAAACCCTGAATGTTATGAATTGAAAAAGACCAATACCGGGAAATCGGTAGCTCTCTTTTGTCATCCATTGAAATAAGTGAT
>CAMCAY010000032.1 GCA_945872815.1 Chitinophaga pinensis | reverse complement strand
TGTAAAATCCGGCTAAACTGACCCCCTCGTTCCGTTTCAAATTGACCCCCTAAAAAACGATTTCAAAAATCTCAGGATCGGGGCCTAAAAAAGGAGGCTAAAAAAGTGATAAAGAACTCGTGCTTTGTAGAACAAAAATAATGATAATTTATTTTCCGGTTTGTTTACAATGTTGTTTCAGTTTTTTCGATTTTAGACTTCTGTTTTTTTCGAAGCGATTCTCCGTAAAGTTCTATTCTGATGGATTGATGAACAATCCGATCCAGGATTGCATCCGCTAATGTTTTTTCACCTATCACTTCGTGCCAGTTTTTTACTGGAACTTGAGACGTTATGATAGTGGTTCGTTTGCCATGACGGTCTTCGATAATATCCAATAATAGAGCCCGACTCTGGGCGTCAAGTGGTTGTACTCCAAAGTCATCTAATATCAATGCGTCTTGTTTTTCTATTCTTGTGAGCTCTTTCAAGTGTGTACCATCAGCCTTTGCCATTTTAAGATAGGACATCATTTTAGCTACATTGGTATACAATACCTTCAGTCCGAGTAGGCAGGCTTGTTGTCCGATAGCAGATGCCAAAAAACTTTTACCTGTTCCGGTGCTTCCTGTAATAAATAAATCTTCACCCTTTTTAATAAAGTCGCAGGTTGACAATCGCTGTACCTGGTTTTTATCAAGACCACGTTCTTCCGAGTAATCCAGTTGTTCGAGACTTGCATTGTAACGGAAGTTCGCGTTCTTGAGGTTTCTTTGAACAGCACGGTGTTGTCTGTCGTCCCATTCGCTTTGTACTAAGTGGTGCACCAACTCGTCATTTGTAAAGGCTTCTGTTTGATTATTATCAATACAGGTCTTGAAGGCAAGGTACATGCCCAATAGTCGCATTCGGTTCATTTTTTCTAAACTTTCTTTGTTCATCGTTTTTGATTTTTATTGGTTGGTTAATAATGAGGTGTTGTATTTTATTGGTAATAGTCACCACCACGGATGTTTTCATGCTGTGGCATTTTGGGTTCTGTGTTTGAAGGTTTATCTTCTTCAAGCGGAATGAAGTCTGCTTTAGATATTAGTATGCGTTCAATAATCCCGAAGTTGTAGACATTGAAGCTATCGGCTCTCTTACAAGCATTAATGAGCCTTACATCGCCCACTCGATTTTTGTAATTCAAAATACCCTGACAGGCTCTGTAGTTTTTCTCCGGGTATTCATTACGAGCCAATACTTTTTTAATGTAGTCCGCAACAGAAGCATCTATTTGCAAGGCGTCTGCAATAAATTTTTCAGGATTCCACTCCGTGGGATATCTGTGCCATGAAGCCAAGTGTTCATCCTGTTGTATGTATTTTTCTTTACCATACTCTCGAACATGAACAGCAATAATCTCGTGTTCATCATAAGCTTCTACTTTTGTACGGTTGTACATTACCTTGATTTTCTTGCCAATAAATTTATAGGGAACGCTGTAATACCGATGATCAATGGTTACAAAACCAGTCTTGCTGACCGTTGCCGTTTTGGTTGTCATCGGATCAAAGGGATATTTGTTTAAAGGCCTGAGTACATCTTTCTCCAGTTCTTCAAACTGCTGCCGTCTGCTGTAATCACATCCTGTAAGCTGTGTATTGTTGTGCGCTTCCAGATAAACCAGGATGTCTTTATTAAGCTCTTCCAGACTTGTATACACCTTGTCGTCTATCTTAGAAAAAATAGTAGAGTAAATTATTTTCACAGCCCCTTCCACCAATGCTTTGTCTTTAGGCTTGTACACCCTTGTTGGAAAAATATAAGTGTTGTAATGCTCGGCAAATGCAGCAAAGCTGTCATTGAGCTCAGCTTCGTACCTGCTCGCTTTTTTAACAGCCGATTTTAAATTATCAGGAACAATAGCCTCCGGAACACCACCATAAAAATGAAGTGCAGATTCACAAGCCAGCATAAAATCTTCCTTCTTCTGCGATTCCACCGCCATTACAAAAGTCAACTGACTACAACCAAGAATCGCTACAAAAACTTCAACATCCATCATCTCTCCGGTGTCTTTATCTACAATTTGTAATTTCTTGCCCGTAAAATCAATAAAGAGTTTATCGCCAACCTTATGTGGTACACGCATAGAAGGCTTTACCATCCCAATATATGCGTTCAACCTAACTCCAAAAGCAGAATGCTTTAATCCGTTGGGACATAGTTTGGCATAATGCTCATATACCATATGCTTGTTAACTCCGCGCTTGCGTAGCATAGCTGCCAGCTCCGGCAATAAGGCTGATAATTCAGCAATGCGGTTACTCTCCACTTTTGGTTTCTCCAGCAAAAAAGCCGAAGCCAATTTGCCATCACTCATCTTTTCTATATCCTCAATAGTAAGTCTGAGAGATGCAAATTGAATGAGATACTTCTTAACCGTATTGCGAGCAACTCCGGTGGTCTTGCTGATGAATTTACTGCCCTTACCTCCGGCGTACAGGCGCAAGATTTGTCTGATTTTATACATTTCAATTGGTTTGTTCGGCATAAATTATCTGGATTGTTTCGCCAAAAACATCCGCTTTTTATGCTACAAAAACAACTGATTCTTTATTCAATTTTTAGGGGGTCAATTTGAAATGGAATGAGGGGGTCAGTTTCAAATGGATTTAGGGGGTCAATTTGAGTGGATTTTCCAAGATAGTGTCAAAGTATTGTTTACATCAGATTGTGGAAATAGCAAAAATAGGGTATTAAGACTCCCCAACGTATTGAAAGCAGGTTGTTCATTTGCTGGATTGAAGAATAACTCCGACAAATCAGAACACGAAACTGAGCAGCTTTCTAAACCGCAAGTTGTTCCATTTGATGTGAAAGTATTCCCTAATCCTAGTACATCTGTATTCAACCTAAAAGTCACTTCCGGTGTCAATGATTTGATTTCGGTTAAAGTATTGGATTTTTCAGGTAGGTATGTTAAAACATTAAAACTGCAACCTGATCAGACTGTCAGTTTGGGATCTGAATTTAACCCAGGTACTTATTTTATACAAGTAAAGCAAGGAGAGACAGTTAAAGTAATCAGGGTGCTGAAATTCTAAATAGCTAATCATTTGCTAATGTCGTGTATGCATTGACGTTAGCAAATGATTTTTTTAGGGATTGTGTAAAAAACAATTGGTTTTTTAATTGAAATATTTTTGATTTATTAATTCGAAGAGGGAACAAGCTCTGCTGAAGATCTTTTATTAACAATCAAATTAAAAATCGGATTTGCTTGTCTTTCCATTTATTTTTTTTATGAAAAATAAATGTTTGTTTTCATAATAATCTGGTTCATCTATCGGAGATTCGTTACCTGAGGATAAAAATTTAAAATGGCTAAATGTGCCTGAATGTTCTTTCATGATGTTATTAAAATAATCATCAGAATTTTCTTTAATCAATCTTGAAAAAGCATACATGATTTCAAATCCTTTGTATGCAAAATCTCCGGGATAGCCCTTATATTTTTTCATGTAAGCATATTGAATTGCTTTACTGATGGAATCATTTTTTTCGTTAAAATAATAAGTGGTGTAATAAAATGGAAAATCCCTCAATCCATTTTTTATATTTTTTCCGAAGGAGTTGAATCCCCCCCAATTGGGCATTCCAATTAGAATTGAATGATATTTTACAGTATCTTTCTTTAAAGCAGAAACCAGATTTTGCGCAAAATCTTCATCCAAACTGCCTCCAATGATTATATTCTTTTTAGTACTGTCCAGATACTTTTCGATAAGATTGGAATTGCTGTCCATCAATACAGTATTGATATGAAGTAAAGGAATGGAGTCCTGATAATTGATGTTTTTAAAATAATCTTCTACGCGGTCTTCCTGAGAACCCGATTTTCGAACAAGTACAATATGGTCATTGCTGTGATTTTGCAGTAATAAACTGAAAATTGATTCACAGTGTGTTTTTAGGGTAGGATTAACAATGATGTAGTAAGGATTGTTTTTAATGCCTGCGTCATTAGGGTAGGTGACAGAAACAAATGGGATGCGATGGTCTTTAGCAAATTCTGCCAAACTATTTACTTCTTCATCTTTTACTGCGCCAATTAACAAATCAAGACTATCCAGTCGATGGTAAAAAATAAGGGAATCTATTTTGGATTTAGTTGATTTTGTATCATAAACAAATGTTTCAACCAAATGCCCCTCTAATGGAAAACTGTCCATAGCAATATTTGCACCCTGAATAAATTCCAGTCCCTGTAGCGTAAATCTTGGGAATTTTTTTCCATAGCGATAATTATTACCCTTATAAATCGAATCAAGATACAAAGGAACTAATAATCCGATTGTATGTTTTTTATCATAATTGACATTAGTATTGTATTGGGCGTTCGTTGAAGTATTTATAAATAAGGATAAGAAAATTAATAGGGTGAATTTCAACATGCTGAAAAGTGTATTTTTGAATATACAGGGGTTTAAATATTGTAAAAGTAAAAAATAATTTACAATACGATTTTGTTCAAATGTAGTTGTTTTCCCAGTATTACAATTTATTTGGTATTAAATAATTGACTACTAATTAATTAAACAATATAATTTAAATCTATTTAATTATTTTTTCTTCTATTTGGGTTTTGCTTATTTTTTAAAAAAATTAAAATCTTTTATAAATTTCTTTGTGTTGTAAATAATCCCCCTTACCTTTGCACTCCAAATTAAAAAACGGATTTTAAAAAGTTCTTTTTATATGTCACAAAGAATCAGAATAAAACTACAGTCTTACGATCACAACCTGGTAGATAAATCAGCTGAAAAAATCGTTAAAACTGTTCGCAGTACAGGTGCAGTGGTAACAGGTCCAATTCCTTTACCTACACACAAGAAAATATTTACTGTATTGCGTTCTCCACACGTTAACAAGAAAGCGCGTGAGCAGTTTCAATTGTGCACACATAAGCGTTTGTTGGATATTTACACCAGCACAAGTCGTACAGTAGATGCTTTGAGCAAATTAGATTTGCCAAGTGGTGTGGATGTTGAAATTAAGGCCTAATGAACCTCTCTGATCACCAGAGAAGGCATCAGGTAAGCTCTTAACAGAAAAAATTATATGAACGTCTATGTCTCACTTCAACGGAGAGACCGCTGGACATAAAACAGATACAATGAAAAGTATTATTGGAAAGAAAGTTGGCATGACCAGCATCTTTGATACAACAGGCAAACAAACTGCTGTTACTATCATTGAAGCCGGACCTTGCGTAGTAACTCAAAAGAAAACCGTTGAAACAGACGGTTACAATGCACTCCAAATTGCATTCGGCGATAAGAAAGAAAAACACTCCAACAAAGCCGAAATTAACCACTTCTCAAAAGCTAACACAGCTCCCAAAAGATTCGTTCAGGAAATACGCGATAGCGAAATAGACAAAAATATTGGTGAGTCAATCACTGTTGACATTTTTGCCGAAGGTGACAATGTTGCCGTTGTTGGTACTACCAAAGGAAAAGGATTTCAGGGTGTTGTAAAACGCCATGGTTTCAGCGGGGTAGGAGAACAATCGCATGGTCAGCACGATCGTCAGAGAGCTCCAGGTTCTATTGGTAACTCATCTGATGCAAGCCGTGTATTCAAAGGAATGCGCATGGCAGGTCGTATGGGCGGAGACAGAGTGAAAATGAAAGGATTGAAAATAGTTAAAATTTTCCCTGAAAAGAACTACATTCTAGTTAGTGGTTCAGTTCCCGGACACAACGGTTCAATCGTTTTAATTCAGAAATAAAAATTACCAGACGCAATTAAAAGCGTTTAAAATAAATAGAAAATGCAAGTAGATATTTTAAATACCAAAGGCGAAAAAACCGGAAGAACAATTGAACTACCGGAAGAAATATTTGGAATCGAACCAAACGATCACGTGATTTATCTTGCTGTTAAGCAGTATCAAGCCGCTCAACGTCAGGGTACTCACAAAGTAAAGACTCGTATGGAAGTGAAAGGTTCTTCTAAGAAGTTGCACAAGCAAAAAGGAACTGGTGGTGCTCGTAAGGGTAATCTCCGTAATCCATTATACAAAGGTGGTGGTACTATCTTCGGACCAAAGCCGCACAAATACGATATAAAATTGAATCGTAAAGTGAAAGACCTTGCTAAAATGAGTGCATTGGCTTATAAAGCAAAAGAAAATGCAATCGTAGTAATGGAAGATGTCAACATGGAAGCGCCTAAAACAAAAGCTTTTGCTGGTATTTTGAAAAGCTTGAATGTAGGTAAGAAAAAAGCTTTGTTTGTTATACCTGAATACAACGACAACATTTATTTGAGTTTAAGAAATGTAGAAGGTGTGAATGGCTCTGTTTTGAGCGATATGAATACATACGATATTCTTGATGCAAATGTGTTGGTGATGACTGAAAAAGCAGCAAAATTATTCACAGAAACAGAAGCGTAGGATTTTAAAGTAAAATTTAAAATGTAAAAACTTTAAATTTTTAACTTTTGACTTTTAAATTTTGAATTTTTAAATAAGAAATTAACATGAAACTGTCTGACGTTTTAATAAAACCAATTTTATCTGAGAAGGCTAATAAGCAATCAGAGAAGATGAATCGTTATGCTTTTGTAGTTGACAGAAAGGCAAACAAACTTGAAATCAAAAGAGCTGTAGAATTGTTCTATGGTGTTCAGGTAGAAGATGTTAACACTTTGGTGATGCCTTCAAAACTAAAAGCAAAATATACCAAAGCCGGTTTTATTGTTGGTCGCAAACCTGCAAAGAAAAAAGCAGTGGTAACTGTTGCTGAGGGTGAATCAATTGATTTATACGGAGCAGTTTAATAAATAACAATTTTAATCATGAATGGTGGTCAACACCGCAAAGTTTTGACAAAATAAAAAGTTTTTACAATGGCACTTAGAAAATACAAACCAATTACAGCAGGAACCCGTTGGAGAATTGGTAATGCTTACGCAGAAATAACTACATCGACTCCTGAAAAGTCTTTGGTTGAAAAACAAAAAAGTACAGCTGGTAGAAATGCGCAAGGACGCAGATCAATGAGGTATATGGGTGGTGGAAACAAGACCATGTATCGTATCATTGATTTCAAAAGAAGCAAGAAAGATATCCCTGCATTAGTGAAAACAATTGAGTATGATCCAAATCGTACTGCTTTTATCGCTTTGTTAGCGTATGCTGATGGAGAAAAAAGATACATCCTTGCTCCTCAAGGTCTTCAGGTAGGCCAGACCGTTATGAGTGGAGATAATGTTGCACCTGAATTAGGAAATGCGTTGATGTTGAAAAACATGCCTTTGGGTACTAATGTTCACAATATTGAAATGCAACCCGGTCAAGGTGGTATCCTTGTTCGCAGTGCAGGAACTTCTGCTCAATTGACGAATAAGGAAGGTAAATATGCTGTTCTTAAAATGCCAAGTGGTGAATTGAGAAAAGTATTAATCAACTGTTATGCAACTGTTGGTGTTACTAGTAATAGTGACCATAACTTGGAAAGCATGGGTAAAGCCGGCCGTAACCGTTGGAAAGGTATCAGACCTCGCACTAGAGCCGTAGCGATGAACCCTGTTGATCACCCGATGGGTGGTGGTGAAGGTAGAGCTTCCGGTGGACACCCTCGTAGCCGTAAAGGTAAATATGCGAAAGGAGAAATTACGCGTACCAGAGGTAAAGGTTCTGATAAGATGATTATCCAAAGAAGAAATGGTAAAAAATTACCAAACAAATAATAAAATTTCAATCATTTAATTGTTAAAATATTCGGTAACTCCGAAGAATAAACAAAAACAACAACAACATGGCTCGTTCGTTAAAAAAAGGTCCTTACGTAGAAGCAAAACTTGAAAACAAAGTGATTGCTATGACTGAGGGAAAGACTAAGAAATCAGTAATCAAGACATGGAGTCGCAGAAGTACAATCACTCCTGATTTTGTAGGACAAACTTTTGCAGTACACAATGGTAACAAATTCATTCCTGTGTATGTTACAGAATTCATGGTTGGTCACAAACTCGGAGAGTTCGCACCAACTAGACATTTCAGAGGTCACTCAAGTAAAAAAATGTAATAAAATTGTTTAGTGCTTAATATTATCAGATTCAATCCGGTAACATTTAACTAAAACGTTCAAACTTTATAAAATAAAATGGAAGCAACAGCAAAATTGAATAATTATCCTACATCGCCTCGCAAGATGCGTTTGTTGGTTGACTTGATTCGCGGAATGAAAGTAGAAAAAGCGCTGGCGATTTTGGAACACAATCCAAAACACCCTGCAGTTCCACTTCGTAAACTGGTAGTTTCAGCAATCAGCAATTGGAAACAAAAGAATGAAGGAGCTGATGAAGCAACATTGGTTGTAAAAACCATTTTTGTTGATGGAGCAAGAGTAATCAAACGTATGCGTCCTGCACCACAAGGTCGTGGATATAGAGTACGTAAGCGCAGTAATCATGTTACCGTTATTGTTGATGCTGTTGGATCAAAAGCTCCGGTAGCGATAGCTGAGAAAGTAACAGAAACTGCAGCTCCTAAAAAAACGAAAACAACAAAGAAAGATTAATATCAAACAAACTAATATTTAAAAACTGAATATGGGTCAGAAAACAAATCCGATAGGTGCAAGATTGGGAATCATCCGTGGCTGGGACAGCAACTGGTATGCTCATAAAAAGGATTATGCCGGAAAACTTATTGAAGATGATAAGATCAGAAATTATCTGAATGCACGTATCAACAAAGGAGGTATTGCGAAAATCGTTATTGAGCGTACGCTTAATAAATTGATCGTAACAATTCACACATCCAAGCCTGGTATCATCATCGGTAAAGGTGGTGGGGAGGTTGACAGAATCAAAGAGGAATTGAAAAAATTGTGCGGTAAAGAAGACGTACAAATCAATATCCTTGAAATTCGCAGACCAGAGTTGGATGCAAACATTGTTGGAGATACCATTGCTCGTCAAATAGAAAATCGTATCAATTATAAGCGTGCTATTAAAATGTCTATTGCTTCTGCTCTCCGTATGGGTGCTGAAGGAATTAAAGTGAAAGTAGGCGGTCGTTTAGGTGGTGCGGAAATTGCTCGTAGCGAAGAAATCAAACAAGGTCGTACGCCATTGCATACGCTTCGTATGGATATTGATTATGCAAGTGTATTCGCATTGACTGTTTACGGAAAAATTGGAATCAAAGTTTGGATATGTAAAGGAGAGGTTTTAGGTAAAAGAGATTTGAATCCAAATGTAATCGCCGGCGGAAAAAATGATGGATCAGAAAGACCTGCAGGTGGATTTGACAGAAGAGACGACAGAAGAGGTGGTGATGATCGCAGAGGCGGAGGAAGAGGTGGTGATCGTCGCGGCGGTGGTGGAGGTGGAAGAAGATAGAATGACCGAAAATGAATTTGTTCGTTTTCTACAAAAAAAATAATTCGATAAATTATCAAATAAAGATAAGATGTTACAACCAAAAAGAACCAAACACAGGAAGTCTCAGAAAGGAAGAATGAAAGGGAATACCAAAAGAGGTGCTACCCTTGCTTTTGGAACATTCGGATTAAAAGCCCTGGACAGCGTTTGGTTAACAAACCGTCAAATTGAAAGTGCTCGTCAGGCAATGACTCGTCACATGAAGCGTGAAGGAAATGTATGGATAAGAGTATTTCCTGATAAACCAATTACTGCTAAACCAGCTGAGGTAAGGATGGGTAAAGGTAAAGGTAACCCTGAAGGATGGGCTGCTATCGTTCAACCTGGTCGTATTTTATTTGAAGCAGATGGTGTATCTGTTCAAGTGGCAAAGGAAGCATTTGAACTAGCTGCTCAAAAATTGCCTATACTTACAAAATTTGTAGTAAGTCACGATTATCAGGCACAAAATTAATAAATGGTCTGTATTGACTGTTGCATAAAATATCATTATCAAATTAAAGAAAATGTCTAAAAAAGTTGATTTCGTAAAAAGTTTGAGTGGATTAAGTGAAGCTGATCTTTCTGCTAAAATTAAGGAAGATGAAATGCGCATCAAGAAGTTGATGTTTGCTCATTCTCTTTCACCACTTGAAAATCCTCAAAGCCTACGTTCTTTGAGAAGAGATATTGCTCGTTTAAAAACACAATTAAGAAAAATTCAAATTGGAGCTTAATCCAATAAAAAAATAAAAGATGGAAGCAACAAACAAGATAGTAAGAAACTTAAGAAAAACAAGGGTAGGTGTGGTATCCAGTAATAAAATGGATAAGACCATCACTGTTAAGGTTGAACGTAAAATCAAGCATCCTTTGTACGGAAAGTTCCTGAAAAAGACAACCAGTTTTCATGCTCACGATGAGAAAAACGAATGCAGCATTGGTGATATCGTAAGAATCATGGAAAGCCGTCCTTTAAGCAAAACAAAGCGTTGGAGATTGGTTGAGGTAGTAGAAAAAGTGAAATAATTTTTTCGTATAGCCGTAAGGGTTAGTGAAAAGAAAAATAATTATAAATTACCTGTCATAGCATAAAACCTATGATAAAAACACAGATAAAATGATACAGCAAGAGAGCAGATTAAATGTTGCAGACAACAGCGGAGCAAAAGAAGTATTGTGCATCCGCGTATTGGGAAACAGTGGTCAAGACTATGCTAAAATAGGAGACAAAATTGTTGTAACCGTAAAAGACGCAATGCCAGCCGGAGGTATCAAAAAAGGTACTGTAAGCAAAGCAGTTATTGTTCGTACTGTAAACAAGTTACGTCGTAAAGATGGTTCTTATATTCGTTTTGATGACAACGCAGTTGTGTTGCTGAATAATGCTGATGAACCAAGAGGTACGCGTATTTTCGGGCCTGTTGCCCGTGAATTGAGAGACAAAGGTTACATGAAAATCATTTCATTGGCTCCTGAAGTATTGTAAGCAAATACCTGAAAAATATAAAAGTAAATCAGCCCAACGGCCAAAAGAAAAATACAATGAGTACAAGATTTAAACCAAAATTCAACATCAAAAAAGGAGATTCGGTAGTAGTGATTACCGGAGATGACAAAGATTTGACAAAACCTCGCAAGGTGTTGGAAGTAATCGTAGATAAAGCCAGGGTATTGGTGGAAGGTGTAAATATCGTAACAAAGCATACGAAGCCATCTGCACAAAATACCAAAGGTGGAATCGAAAAGATTGAAGCTCCTATCGCAATCAGCAATGTGATGTTGTGGGATGCAAAATCAAAAGGTCCGTCAAAAATTTCTCGTACAAGAGTTAACGGAAAATTAGTTAGAACCGCTAAAAAATCAGGGGAGGTAATCAAATAATGAGCACAACAACAAACACTCCAAGATTAGCAGATAAGTACAAAAAAGATGTTGTACCTGCTTTAATGAAAAAATTCAGTTACAAAACTGTTATGCAAGCACCAAAATTGACCAAGATATGCTTGAATCGTGGTGTTAACGGAGCTGTAACTGATAAGAAATTGATTGACATCGCTATTGATGAACTGACTAATATAACAGGTCAGAAAGCATTGGCTACCATGTCAAAGAAAGATATTTCCAATTTCAAACTTCGTAAGAACATGCCAATTGGCGCAAGAGTTACTTTGCGTGGTGTGAAAATGTACGAGTTTTTGGATCGTTTGGTATCTGTATCATTGCCACGTGTGCGTGATTTCAAAGGTATCAACGATAAAGCATTTGATGGCCGCGGTAACTACACTTTAGGTGTTACTGAACAAATCATTTTCCCTGAGATTGATATTGATAAAGTGAATAAAATCACTGGTTTGGACATCACTTTCGTAACTACGGCAAATACCAATGAAGAAGCTTACGAATTGTTGAAAGAAATGGGAATGCCTTTTAAGAACATTAAAAAATCTGAAAATTAAAATATGGCAAAGAAATCAATCGTCGCCAGACAAGCAAAAAGGGAAAGAATGGTCGCTAAGTTTGCAGCCAAAAGACAAGCTTTGAAAGCAGAAGGAAATTACAGTGCTCTTGACCTTTTACCTAAAAATGCTTCCCCTGTTCGTTTGAAAAACAGGTGTCAGCTTACCGGACGTCCAAAAGGATATATGCGTCATTTCGGCCTTAGTCGTTTGATGTTCCGTGATATGGCTTTGGCAGGTAAAATACCCGGCGTTAAAAAAGCAAGCTGGTAAACACCAATCAATAATTTTCAGATGCGGGATATCGCATTGTAATAAATTTTTAAATCAATTAACAGACATAACAATGGTAACTGATCCAATTGCAGATTATTTAACTAGAATTCGTAACGCACAAATGGCTAACCACCGTATTGTAGAAATACCTGCTAGCAATTTGAAAAAGCGTATCACTGAAATCTTATACGACAAAGGGTATATTCTTAAATATAAGTTTGAAGATGACAGCAAACAAGGATTGATAAAAATCGCTTTGAAATACGATGCAGTAACAAAATTACCTGCTATCCAAAGCTTGGAAAGAATTAGTCGTCCAGGTCTTCGTTCATACGCAAAGCCTGATGAATTCAAGCGTGTAAAGAATGGCTTGGGTATTTCAATCGTTTCTACATCAAAAGGTGTAATGACCGACAAAGAAGCGAAAGCTCAGAATGTTGGTGGAGAAGTTCTTTGCAGTATATTCTAATTTTTTATTGCCTTAAGCCTTCTATACATGGCTGACCGCAAACTGGTTCATATTTTTTAAATAATTAAACAAACAAAATGAGTCGTATAGGTAAAAAACCGGTAGAAGTTCCATCTGGAGTAACTATCACAGTCGGTAAAGACAACGTGGTTTCTGTTAAAGGACCTAAAGGAGAATTGAAACAAACAATCGATAGAGATATTATTGTTGAAGTAAAAGATAATACAGTTACTTTTTCTCGTCCTACTGATCAAATTCGTCACCGTGCTATGCATGGGTTGTATCGTTCTTTGATTAGCAATATGGTAAAAGGTGTTACCGAAGGATTTAAAAAGGAAATGGAATTGGTCGGTGTGGGTTACAAAGCTGCTAATCAGGGAAATATTCTTGATCTTGCCTTGGGTTACTCTCACAATATTTTATTCGAAATTCCAAAGGAATTGAAAATAGCTACGGCTCAGGAAAAAGGTAAAAATCCTACCATTACTTTGGAAAGCATAGACAAACAATTGTTGGGTCAGGTATGTGCTAAAATTCGCAGCTTACGTAAGCCTGAACCATACAAAGGTAAAGGGGTTAAGTTCGTAGGTGAAGTATTAAGAAGAAAAGCAGGTAAGTCTGCCGGTAAATAATCATTAAAAGATTAACATCGGTTCTTAACCTTACTTTAATTGAAATTTAAATAATCATTTTCCGGCAGTATCGGAAATATAAAATAAAAAGAAATGAACAACAAATCAAGCGCAAGACAGAAAATCAGATATCGCATTCGCAAAAAAGTGAGTGGTACTTCATCTGTTCCTCGTTTATCTGTATTCAGAAGCAATACCGATATTTATGCTCAGCTGATAGATGACAACAGCGGAACCACTATTACAGCTGCATCTTCAAAGCAAAAAGACATAGCTGCTCAAAAATCTCCGAAGATTGCAAAAAGTAAAATGGTAGGAGAAGTGATTGCGAAGAAAGCCATTGAACTAGGCGTTAAAAAAGTGGTATTTGACAGAAGTGGTTATGTTTACCATGGTCGTGTGAAAGCAGTTGCTGATGGCGCAAGAGAAGCAGGATTGGACTTTTAATACATAATAATATCAGATTAATAAACAGATTTACATCAATCATCAAATAGAATCAATGTCAAACGTAATTGTAAATAAAATGAAAGCCGGTGACCTCGAATTGAAAGAGAAAGTGGTTGCCATCAACCGTGTTGTTAAAACAACCAAAGGCGGACGTGCATTCAGTTTTTCTGCACTGGTAGTGGTAGGAAATGAAGCCGGAGTAGTTGGTCACGGATTGGGTAAGGCTAAAGAAGTGCAAGAAGCCATCACTAAAGGAATTGAAGATGCAAAAAAGAACTTGATTAAAGTTCCTGTAATGCATGGTACTATTCCTCATGATCAATTAAGTAAGGAAGGTGCTGCGAAAGTGTTGATTAAGCCTGCCGCACATGGTACCGGTGTAATCGCTGGAGGCAGCATGCGTGCAGTTCTTGAATTTGCAGGTATTACAGACGTTTTGGCAAAAAATCTTGGATCTGCCAATCCACACAATGTGGTGAAAGCTACATTCAAGGCGTTGGCAAGTTTGCGTGAACCAGTTGCTGTTTCTAAAACAAGAAACGTTTCATTGAAAAAAGTATTCAACGGATAATTTATTTTATCAATTATTAAGATTCGATTAATTTATGAAAAAGATAAAAATAACTCAAGTTAAAAGTGTAATTGACAGATCGGAGCGTCAAAAAAGAACGATGATTGCTTTGGGTTTGAAAAAATTGAACGCTGCAGTTGAAGTAGAAGCTACTCCTCAAATATTAGGGATGGTTACAAAAGTGAACCACCTGGTGAAAGTAGAAGAGATCTAATAGCAACCGAAAAAAATTATTAATCAAAGCGAGGGGCGATTCCCCGTAAGTTAAAAATCAAATAATATGAAATTACATTCATTAAAACCGGCAAAAGGAGCTACTCACAAAGAAAAGCGTCTTGGTCGTGGTGAAGCCAGCGGTAAAGGTGGTACTTCTACAAAAGGTAACAAAGGTGGACAAAGTCGTGCCGGTTACAAGAGCAAGAAAGCTTTTGAAGGTGGTCAGATGCCTATTCAACGTCGTATTCCAAAACGCGGATTTACCAACATCAACAGAGTTGAATACAAAGTTATCAATATCGGTAAGGTAGATCATTACGCAGAAAAATATGGTATTACAGAATTCAGCTTGTCTAACTTATACATCAACGGCCTAATTTCTCAAACTGACAGTGTTAAAATCTTGGGCAACGGAGAATTAAAAGGAAGTTATACTTTTAAAGTGAATGCTGTAAGTGCTAAAGCAAAATCGGCTATTGAAGCTGCCGGCGGCAGTGTTGAAATAGTGAAATAAAATTCCGATATTTGTATGACGCACTGGTTGCGTCTTTTACTTTTGCTAAATTAAACTGACTAATTCCGTGAAGAAATTCATAACAACGTTAAAGAACATCTGGAGCATAGATGAATTGCGTGATAAAATCACATTTACGATTTTATTACTTTTCATATACAGATTAGGATCATTCATAGTACTTCCTGGTATAGATCCCAATAAATTAAGTAACCTTAACAATAGTGCAAGCAGTGGAATGCTTGGATTGTTGGATGCATTTGTGGGAGGCGCTTTTTCTAAAGCTTCTATTTTTGCACTAGGTATCATGCCTTACATATCCGCTTCTATTTTCATGCAGTTGATGACCATCCTAGTTCCTCAAATGGCCAAAATTCAACAGGAAGGGGAGAGTGGAAGAAAAAAGATTAATCAATGGACACGTTACCTCACTGTATTGGTAACAGCTTTCCAAGCCGCTGCATATATCGGATATTTAAAAAGTCCGGCTAATGCGGATGCTTTAATTCCTGCTTTTGGTGCATTCTTCTGGGTTTCAACCGTTATCACATTAACTGTAGGTACTTTGTTTGTAATGTGGTTGGGTGAAAAAATCACTGATAAGGGATTAGGTAATGGTACTTCCATCATCATCATGATTGGTATTTTGGCTCGTCTTCCTCAGTCTTTTGGTCAGGAATGGTCAACAAGGATTGCTCAAAGAGGTGCAGGTGGTCTATTGTTGATGCTAGTTGAAATTTTGTTCATGATTGCCATCATTATGGGTTTGATCATGCTTGTTCAGGGAACCAGAAAAGTAGGTGTTGAATATGCAAAACAAATAGTAGGTAGCAGACAAATGGGAGGTGCAAGAAATTTCTTGCCATTGAAAGTAAACTCTGCAGGTGTTATGCCTATCATCTTCGCACAGGCAATACTTTTCCTTCCAACTATTTTTACAGGATTTACTGGTGAAGGTTGGGCAAAATATTTTACAGATCATACCAACATCGTTTACATGATTGTATATTCTGTATTTGTAATTGCATTTACTTTCCTTTATACTGCATTGATATTTAATCCAAAGCAAATGGCGGAGGAATTAAAACGCAACAATGGTTTTATACCGGGTGTTAAACCAGGAGAACCAACTGCAGACTATATCGGAACCATTATGGATAGAATCACTTTGCCAGGTGCCGTTTTATTAGCATTGGTAGGTATATTGCCTGGTATATTTCAATTGGTTTTTGGAATGTCTCAGGGATTCTCTACATTCTTTGGAGGTACTTCATTGTTGATTATGGTAGGTGTAATTCTTGATACACTTCAGCAAATTGAGACACAATTATTGATGCGTCAATATGATGGATTGATGAACAGTGGTAGAATTCAGGGAAGACAAGCTGTTCCTTCAGGAATGTAAACAAGTTTGAATCATTTCAACTCAAATAATTAAACCCCGGCGATTTTCGTTGGGGTTTGTTTTAATATAAATTTCCTATGATAAAATATAAAACAAGGGAAGAAATTGAAATCATGAGGGAGTCCTGTCTGCTGGTTGGAAAAGCCCATGCAACAGTGGCCGCTCTTTTAAAACCGGGCATGACTACTCAGCAAGTCAATGATTTGGTGGAACAATTTATTCTGGATAATAAAGCCATCCCTTCTTTTAAGAATTACCACGGATTTCCGGCTGCAACCTGCATTTCGATGAATGAAGCCGTTGTTCATGGATTTCCAGGCGCGCATGTACTCAAAGAGGGCGACATCATCTCATTGGACATAGGTGTATATAAAAACGGATTTCATGGCGACAGCGCATATACGTATGCGTTAGGAGGTATTTCTGATGACATCAAACGGTTGATAAGGGTTACGAAAGAATCACTGTATCTTGGTATCGATAAGGCCAGACAAGGAAATCGAATTGGAGATATTTCCAATGCCATTCAGGAATATACAGAGAAAGTTCATGGATATGGAGTAGTTAGAGAATTAGTAGGTCATGGATTGGGAAGAGATTTACATGAAGATCCCCAGGTTCCCAACTATGGTAAAAAGGGATCTGGCCCTAAATTAAAAGAAGGGATGGTATTAGCCATAGAACCCATGATCAATATGGGTGTAAAGGAAGTATCTCATTTAAAAGATGGCTGGACAGTGTTGACTAAAGACAGAAAACCTTCTGCTCATTTTGAACACGATGTGTGTATTACCAATGGAGATCCGGATATTTTATCCTCTTTTGAAGACATTGAAAAAGCAGAAAGATCCAATATAAATTTGTGCTGGAGCTATGATAATGTATAATTTTTCAAATAATGAATGATAAAACATTGTTGGTGATTGGAGGCGGAGCGGCCGGTTTTTTTTGTGCTGTGAATGCCGCAAGAATTCACAAAAATCTCCAGGTTGTTTTGATTGAAAAATCTTCTCATTTATTGAGTAAGGTGAAAGTAAGTGGCGGCGGACGTTGTAATGTTACACATGCTTGTTTTGAAATATCCAATCTGGTGAAATTCTATCCCCGTGGTGCCTCATTTTTAAAAAAAGCATTTCATCAGTTTTATACAAAAGATACGGTAGAATGGTTTCAAGACAGAAATATACAGCTAAAGACGGAAGATGACGGACGAATCTTTCCTGAATCAAACAGCTCTCAAAGCATCATCAATTGCCTGTTAAATGAAGCCAACCAATATGGTATTGACATTAGAATGAATGCAGATGTAGTAAGTGTTGAGTACAACGATTCTGCAGAAAATAATCAAGCACGTTTTCAGGTTACATTAAGAAATCAAAAAAAAATATCGGCACATTATCTATGCATTGCCAGCGGTGGATTTCCTAAAAAGTCTCAATATGAATGGATTGAGAAATTAAAGCACAGCATTGAACATCCTGTCCCGTCATTGTTTACATTTAATATTCCCAACAATAAAATCACCTCTTTAATGGGAATTGTTGTTCAGCATGCCAATGTAAAAATCATTGGGAGCAAGTTACAGCAAAGTGGCCCTGTGCTTATTACACATTGGGGTTTAAGCGGACCAGCGGTTTTAAAATTATCTTCATGGGGTGCAAGAGAATTGGCTGATTGTAATTATGAATTTGATGTTGCCGTCAATTGGTTGCCTGATTTTAATGAACATACCCTCAAAGAAAAATTCCAATTATTACGTTTTGAAATTGCGTCGCAAAAAATATATAACAGAAACCCGTTTGGCTTGCCTGCAAGGTTATGGGAATATTTACTGATGCTGTCCGAAATCAAGGAAGAAATTCGCTGGGCAGATTTGCCGGCAAAAGAACAAAACAAACTGATAAAATTTTTAAGTGCTCATTCTTTTTCCATAAAAGGAAAAACAACTTTTAAAGAAGAATTTGTAACAGCCGGTGGTGTTCATTTAACCGAAATAAATCCGAATACAATGATGAGCAGGCTTACTCCGGGATTGTTTTTCGCAGGTGAAATATTGAATATCGATGGAGTAACGGGAGGTTTTAATTTTCAAAATGCCTGGACAACAGGTTGGATTGCAGCTAAAAATGTAACCACATATTTTGTTGATTAAACAAACCCAAACGATAAAACTTTTAAAACTTCCTGCTAATCTGTAACTTGCTAATTAATGAAGAAACTGGATTGGTACATATTGTCAAGGTATATCATTACTTTTTTGTTTTGTTTGATATTGTTTACATTGATTGCAGTGGTAATAGACATAAGCGAAAAAACAGATGATTTTGTTAAGTCAGGTCTTTCCGCCTCTCAGATTTTTCAACAGCATTATTTAGGATTTATTCCGCGCATTGATGCAATGTTGTTTCCTCTTTTTATTTTTATTTCAGTTATATTTTTTACATCCAAATTGGCCGGCAGGTCAGAGATTATTGCAATATTAAGTAGTGGAGTTAGTTTCAAACGATTTATGTTGCCCTATATAGTCGGAGGATTGCTTTTTACCTCATTGTTATGGATGGGCTATCAATATGTTGTTCCCAATGCCAATAAAAAATGGGCAGATTTTGAAAAAAAATACATAGATGTTAATATCGGACTTGCTCCACAAAACGCTACCTATAAACAAAATATTTATTTCAGAATTGATTCCAATACCTATGCCGGAATCAAGGGATATGATACCATTACAAAATCGGGTTCTAATTTTTCAGTACAGCGTTTCGTTAATGACAAAATGGTATATAACCTTCGTGCATTGAATTTCAGATGGGACACCCTCACTAAAAAATGGGAATTGAATAATGTATTGGAACGACATTTAAATGCAATTAATGAAACAATTGTTTACTCGAATAAAAAAATGGCTTCCTATACATTCAAACCTATAGATTTGAGAAAAGACGATTATTTGAAAGATCAGATGTCTACCAAGGAATTGAATGCATTTATAGAAATGGAAAGAATGAGAGGATCTGAAATGTTGAATACGCTGTTACTGGAGAGGTACAACCGAGATGCAATTCCTGTTTCTGTGTTAATTCTAACCATTATTGGTGCGGCATTGGCTTCCCGAAAAGTAAGAGGGGGAAGTGGTTTGCATCTGGCATTGGGTGTAATCATAAGCATGTTGTACATTCTGTTCAGCAGATTCTCCATAGTTTTTGCAACAAAAGGGAATTTTACCCCTTTACTGGCTGCTTGGACTCCGAATATTATCTTTGGAATACTTGCCTTTTACCTCTATAAAAAAGCCCCCAAATAAGCCGACTATATCGTTTTAGTAAACTTTCTCTTAAAACTTTTGTTTACCATTTACAGTCATCGTAATTTTATAGGGTCATAAAATTATTAAACTCATATTGACTTCATTTTTAAGCAAATAAACTAAAATTAAATGGGTATTATCAAAGATAGATTCAAGGTAAAAGCAGATCAAATGTCTGTAGAAGTAAAAGAGTTACTGAAGGAGCATGGCAATAAAAAAATTGGAGAGGTTACTTTAAGTCAGATTTATCAGGGAATGAGAGGGATAACCGGTTTAGTAACCGAAACATCATTATTGGATGCTCAGGAAGGAATTCGTTTCAGAGGATACTCTATACCTGAATTAAAAGACAAACTTCCAAAAGCACCCGGAGGTTCTGAGCCGTTGCCTGAAGGATTGTTTTATTTGATGTTGGTAGGTGAGTTGCCAACTGAAGAGGATGTTCAACACCTAACTAGTGTATGGCAACGCAGAAGTCATGTTCCCAATCATGTGTTTGCTACCATTGAAGCATTGCCTGTAAGCACTCATCCTATGACGCAGTTTGTGGTGGCTATCATGGCTATGCAGACTGAAAGCTCTTTTTCAAAGAACTATGCAAAGGGAATGAGCAAGAAGGATTATTGGGAAGCTGTGTTTGATGACTCTATGGATTTGATTGCTCGTTTGCCAAGAATTGCTGCGTATATCTATCGCCGCAAGTATAAAAACGGAGACCATATTCAACCAAATGGTTTATTGGATTGGTCAGGTAATTTCGCTCACATGATGGGTTATGATGATGAAGGATTTAAAGAATTGATGCGTTTGTATATGACTATACATGCAGACCATGAAGGAGGTAACGTATCTGCTCACACGACGCATTTGGTGGGATCTGCATTGAGCGATCCTTATTTGAGTTTTGCAGCCGGTATGAATGGCCTCGCAGGTCCTTTGCATGGATTGGCAAATCAGGAAGTAATCAAATGGATATTTGAATTGAGAGAGGAGATTGGATCAGATTCTCCAACCAAAGAACAAATTGAAGAGTATGTAAAGAAAACATTGAGCGAAGGAAAAGTGGTTCCGGGATATGGGCATGCAGTGTTGCGTAAAACAGATCCTCGCTTTACGGCTCAAATGGAATTTGGTAAAAAGCACATGGCAGATGATCCATTGGTACAAACAGTATGGACAATCTATGATGCAGTTCCACCAATTCTTTCTTCAATGGGGAAAATAAAAAATCCATGGCCGAATGTAGATGCACACAGCGGCGCATTATTGGTACACTACGGTATGGTGGAATATGAATTCTATACTGTATTATTTGGCGTTTCAAGGGCATTAGGTGTGCTTTCCAGCCTGTGTTGGGATAGGGCACTTGGGTTTGCTTTAGAAAGACCAAAATCAGTTACCACCGACTTAGTAAAAGAGTGGTTAGCCGGTAAGGGTGAAGTATGGGGAGAATAGTTTACTATGCTGTTAGTGTAAAATATAAAAGCACTACATCCATTTAGCTAAATATTTTTTATACTCTTGTCTTAATTCAAGAATAATTTTTTCAAAGGAAAGCACTTCATTTTCAATGGATTTGCTTTCCTTTATTATTTTATCGTCAACAAGTCCCTCATGCTCTTTCAAATCAATATAGGCAAGATGTTTGTTTTGATTGATTTTTATTTTTAGTTCATCGATATTCTTTTGTTGAAGTATGAACTGATTTTGAAAGTGTTCTGCTTCAGTTCTGGATGCTTTACCTGTATTTTTTTCTACAACTTCCTGTAAAAGGTTTTTCAGAAAATCAATTTCTTTTCCATAAAAATCCAGTAGGCTTAATAATTGCAATTGTTTGTTTCCTAATTGCAGTACATCTGTTTGTGGCATGGTTCAATTTTTAAATGATGAAGAATGCAACAAGATTAGAGAAATAAAATGTAGAAATCAATGACAGAGATCAGAGAAGAAGGAGAGTGGTAATTGAAAATTCAATATTAAACTCTAGAACCAATGTACACGCGAAGCGGATCGAACTATTAAAACATCAAAGACTCCCATCGAATAAAATCAATCAGTTATAGTGGAGAATACCGGAGTCGAACCGGTGACCTCTTGCATGCCATGCAATCAAGTCATACCAAATATTCCCAGTGTTTACAATGCTTTTAACCTCTCTTCGAATTACATCTGGCCCAAGTCTGGCCCAAATAATTATTTAATAATACAAGTTAATAATATTTCTGATAGATATTCAAACTTAGTTTTTACTCCTACTGTAACATAACTGAAACAACCACCGGATTATTAATCAATTCTAATGAATAATAAATTGTTAACGTTTTTGTTAGCAATTATTTACAGTTTATAGTTAATCCCTGCCAAAACAAACATTGAATTAGTTTTGCTTAACACCGAATTTGAATTTTTGGCTATTGAATTAAGTCCAGTGCTTCTTCTAATATTTAATCCAATTCCCAATTTTTCATTTAGAGAATAATATGCCCCTAATCCTAATGTTGCACCTATGTTTATTTTATTGCAACTATTTGTTATTTCCCTGCTAATCGTGCTATAATAAACTCCATTAGCATAACTATTGCTTATTCCAACAGATTTAGCATTAATAAGATAACCAACATATGGACCAGCTTCAACAAAATAATTTATTTTATCTCCAAAGGTTGCTCTAGAAAGCAAGTGCATTGTTGCATAGTTAAACTTAAAAACCGTATATCCATTTAAATTCATTCCATAATTATCAATTGGTTGAAAGTTAGTTTCTTCTCCTTTAATCTCATACATTAAGTTTGGTCGTAAAGAAAAAATACGATTTATTGAATAACCAAAAGAAACTCCAGCTGCATAGCTTTTCAAATTCTCTTTTTTTATTCCTTTTAGGTTACCACCATAAAAATTTGAACTAATTAATCCTCCCAAAAATTCGATACTATTTTTTTCTTTTTGGGCAACTGCTGAATATTGAAGTAGAATAATAACAAAATTTAATAATAAGATTTTTTTCATGATGCTTAATTTTTAATTGATTGATGTGATTTTTATTATCAAGAGTTTAGAATTAATATCAATACTAACCAAAGGCCAGATCCTACCCCAAAGGCTGACCACACTTTTTTACGCTTTATTTTATGCGCTTGTTCAATATAACCCTTACTATAGGCATTCTTTTTCATCAAAGAAGGATTAGGGTACAACAAATTTTCACTTGATGGTTCATTTGATGTAATGATAGCTGCAGGGATTATTCCAATTAATGGTGATATTAAAGAGGTAGTAGCTAAAGTAGCACCTGCTCCAGAATTGTTTCCTTTGTAATTTGCGATAGCATCTTCTCTTCCTTTTGAATACAGGTCATCATCATCAGAATTTATTGTTGTTGAATTATCATTTTTTATTTTAGTGTTTTCACCAAATACATCTTTTTCACCATTTTCATATTTTATCATGAAAACATCAGACTTAGGAATAGAATAAGTAGGCCCACTTGGGTTACCAATTTTTTTGTACTTAATTTCAGATTGGCTTACTTCAAGAACTTTTGATTTAATCTCATCTCCATTTTTATTAGTAATAATATCTTGTGCAATACCATTACTTACAGTAAAAACTAGGATTGACAAAAAAAGCAACAGACTTCTAAATTTCATAATAAATGTTTTTTAAACGACACATGGGCTAACAACATCTGATATGTAACTGGAAGGGAGTCAAATGGAAAATCCACTCAAATTGACCCCCTAAATCCATTTGAAACTGACCCCCTCATTCCATTTCAAATTGACCCCCTGATTCCGGCTGAAATTGACCCCCTAAAAATTGAA
>CAMCAY010000031.1 GCA_945872815.1 Chitinophaga pinensis | reverse complement strand
GAAGGTATGCAATTTGACCGCGGATATGTTTCTCCATACTTTGTAACCAATAGCGAAAAAATGGAAGCGGAATTGCAAAATCCCTACATTTTGATTTACGACAAAAAGATTTCTGCTATGAAAGACATCCTTCATATTTTGGAGAAAGTTGCTCAAACAGGTCGCCCGTTGTTAATCATTGCTGAAGATTTGGAAGGAGAGGCATTGGCTACATTGGTGGTAAATAAATTGCGTGGAACCATTAAAGTGGCTGCTGTAAAAGCTCCTGGATTTGGAGACAGAAGAAAAGAAATGTTACAGGATATTGCTATCCTAACTGCAGGTATCGTAGTAAGCGAAGAGCAAGGTTACAAATTGGAGAATGCTGATTTGACTTATCTTGGTCAGGCAGCTTCAGTAACCATTGATAAAGACAACACTACTGTTGTGGGTGGTAAAGGTAAAAAAACTGACATCACTGCAAGAGTGAATCAAATAAAAGCTCAGGTAGAAAATACTACCAGCGATTACGATCGTGAAAAATTGCAAGAGCGTTTAGCTAAGTTAGCTGGCGGTGTTGCGGTATTGTATGTTGGTGCTGCTACTGAAGTTGAAATGAAAGAGAAGAAAGATCGTGTGGATGATGCATTGCATGCAACACGTGCTGCAGTAGAAGAAGGAATCGTACCAGGAGGTGGAGTGGCCTATATTCGCGCAGTATCTAGTTTGGATGCAAAAGTTAAAGGTCAATTGGAAGATGAGCAAACCGGTATGCAAATCGTTCGTCGTGCTTTGGAAGAGCCAATGCGCACATTGACTGCCAACGCTGGTATTGACGGGTCAATCGTTGTTCAAAGAATAAAAGAAGGAAAAGGAGATTTTGGTTTCAATGCTAGAACAGAAACTTATGAGAACCTTTTCAAAGCTGGTGTTATAGACCCTACTAAAGTAAGTCGTGTAGCTTTGGAAAATGCCGCATCCATTGCAGGAATGTTGTTGACAACAGAATGTGTGATTGCTGATAAGCCAAAAAAAGACGAACCAATGATGCCAGGTGGTGCACCTGATATGGGTGGAATGGGATACTAATTGATAATCATCAACAAAATTATGAAAGCCGCTTCAGATGAAAATTTGAAGCGGCTTTTTTTAAAGTTGAAAGTTAAAATTTAAAAGTTAAAAAATAGGCAATAAAAACTTTAAGATACCTTATTGATACCGGGTTTTTGTTATTCGTGAATTTAAGAAAATTTGATGACTATTTTTATTCCCACGGTTAAAACCATGGGTTAGAAAAGAAATGATCAGAATTGCAGGCAATTTATTTTTAGGACAAAGTCCTTCTGCTCTATTCTTCACCGGTCGAAGACCGGCGCGTTTTCAACCTTTAAAGGTTTTGTTTTTAATTTTTACTTTTGAATTTTCAATATGCCACCTTCATTGTTTTATTGAATTTTCGTTCCATGGAATCTTTGATAGCAGCAGTATCTTTTAAAGGAAGGTTGAAGGGGATAATGATTTGATAGTGAGCTGAATCAATCGAAATCAATTTGACGATTGTTTTATCTGTTTCAATTTTCTTAAGCATGCTGTCTGCTGAAATATTGTTGTTGAATTCATACATAACCAAGCTGAAACTATCGATGTTTTTATTCAAGGAAGAGCTGTCTATGGGAATATTTGTTTGAGTATTTAATAGGCTGTCACTATTGCTGTTACCGATTGAAGTATTCTTGGAGTGATTAAAATATATCATCAATGTTACCAGTAAAGCGATTGCAATAGCAATAAATACAATCATTTTTTTATCAGGTAAGTTGAATGGCTTTGTTTTTACAGGGGAAGAAAAGTCAATTTCTTTTTTCTCGGTTGATTTATTGTGGTTTGTGTCAATTGCTTCCGGAGTTGATTCTCCCTGAATAAATTCATAAATGCCAGCTTGATTTTTT
Source organism: Chitinophaga pinensis (assembly GCA_945872815.1). Classification (GTDB taxonomy): domain Bacteria; phylum Bacteroidota; class Bacteroidia; order Chitinophagales; family Chitinophagaceae; genus Ferruginibacter; species Ferruginibacter pinensis_C. Next base: position 22,735 of record CAMCAY010000031.1, on the reverse strand, counting down.
TGCAGTACACCAATGTCTTTCAATACCATTTGCTTTCCGATATTTAAGAATTGCTTTCCCACCAATAGGTAGGATTCTATGTCAGATGCTGTCAAAGATTTTATTTTTCCTGTTTTAGCAGAAACAAAATCGATAAATGCACTGTCAGTTTTACCATGTTTATTGTATTCAAATTGAATTGATTCTTCAGGAAATATTATGTCTGCATTTGGATCATCCAGTGATGGAATATCTTTATTAAGGCGCAACATACCAATTCCTTCAAGACTTATGGTTTTGTTGATCACTAAGAAATGAGAAATGAGTTGTTCCGGCTTCATTTGGTATGATTGGTTTGTTTGTTGATAAGCATTAATTGTTTCAAAATTCAAAATTCAAAATTCAAAATTCAAAATTCAAAATTCAAAATTCAAAATTCAAAATTCAAAATTCAAAATTCAAAATTCAAAATTCAAAATTCAAAATTCAAAAAAACTATTCACTTTTTACTTTTCCTTATTAAATGCATTTTTTTAAATTTGTTAATGCAATATATCCAATTATTATATAAACATGATTAATAGAATTGTTTTATTTTTTAACTGGTAAGTCAAAAGAAATTTTATCTATTCTCAATTATTTTTGGTTGGAATCAATACAATCATAATCAAGTTTTTAAACATTTCTTTGTATTTTTGAATATGCTCACAGAATCAGAAACTGCGTTTATACAGCACTGGGAATTAGTTAGGGTGGAATACAGTTCTTCTAAAAGCAAAATGCTTCGGGGATTGCCGATGGCTATTTTGTTTTCTTTACCTATATTTTTTTCTGTCGTTCTTGTGTATTTGTTTTCTCCCGAATGGTACACGAAAATTTCATCGAGGGCTTCTGGCGCTTCCTTTATGATATTGATTTCGGTATTATTGATTGCATTGTTTTTTTCATTCTCGAGGATGCATTTCAAATGGGAAATGAATGAGCAATTATACAATGAATTGATTCATAAGAAAAACAGCAATTTAAAACAATAATCAAATGAGACTTCTTTCTTTAACGTTGATATTTTTGGGATTGATGGCTGTTTCGTGCATGAAAATAAATAATTCCTGTTCCTATAAAGAATCTACAGTAGTAGCAGATACAGCTCAGGTAAATTATATTCAGCGATATTTTTCCACGAACAATATTACCAACATGCAGCTACATCCATGTGGAGCATTCTATAAAATAAATAATGCAGGCACCGGTGGATTAAATACTATATTATGCAGTAGGGTTTATTTCAATTATGCAGTGTATAAAATGGGCTATAGTATTGCTTTTGATAGTCATTCCAGTACTCAAGGTATTTCATTTTTATTGGGAGAATTAATCGCCGGTGTTCAAAAACTAGCACCATTGATTCAACCGGGAGGATCCATTACAATGTACATTCCTCCGTCATTGGCCTATGGAAGTCAAGTGCTGAAGGATCAAAATGGCAATGTGATTTTGCCCGCCAATTCCTATTTAAGATTTGAAATGTCGCTGATAGCTGTTCAATGAGGAAATAATTGTAATGATTACTTTTAAAATCTATTCTTAAAAAATATTTTCAATTTGAATCACGAGGCAATTTCTGTTTTCGATATGTTTAAAATTAGTGTGGGGCCGAGTAGTAGTCACACACTAGGTCCATGGCGCGCCTCACTTCAATTTATTGAAAGTTTAAAAAAACAAGCATTACTTCAATCTCTGAAAAAACTAGAGGTTTTATTATATGGGTCTCTTGCAAAAACGGGCATAGGTCATGGAACTGATATTGCCGTAATGCTAGGCCTTTCCGGAGAAGACCCTGTTAAATTTAACGTAGAACTTATTGATTCATACATAAACGATATTAAATCGGATAAGAAAATAATTGTTGATGGAACTCAGTCCATTGCTTTTGATCCGGCTGAAAATATTATTTTTCTTTTCAACGAAACATTGCCTTATCATCCCAATGCACTTACTTTTTTAGCATCTTTTGAAAATGGAAATCAAGTTGCTGAGACGTATTATTCCATTGGTGGTGGGTTTGTTAAAAAAGAAGGAGAGGAGTTTGCAAATCAACAAAATGTTTCAATACCATTTCCTATTAACCACGCTGAAGATTTGCTTCATTGGTGCAGGAAAACGGGTATGAGTATTGGTGAGATTGTTTTGGAGAATGAGCAGAGTTGGAGAAAGGAAAACGAAACCAAAGATGGCTTGATTGAAATATGGAAGGTGATGAAGCAGTCTATTTACAAGGGGTGTCACACACAAGGATTTTTACCTGGCGGATTACATGTAAATCGCAGGGCAAATGAGTTGAATAAAAAATTGATCGGGAGTGCTGTTTATTCAAATTATGATGAATGGTTAAATGAAATTTCAAAAGGTGGAAATGATTTTAAATATATTCTTGATTGGGTCAGCTGTTTTGCCTTAGCAGTAAACGAACAAAATGCCTCTTTTGGAAATGTGGTAACGGCTCCAACCAATGGGGCTGCCGGCGTGATTCCAGCAGTATTGCAATATTATGTAGCCTTTTGTGGAGGTAATGAACAGGAGAAAATAATACATTTTCTGTTGACAGCTTCGGAAATTGGAAGTATTTTTAAAAAAGGAGCTACCATTTCAGCTGCCATGGGCGGATGTCAGGCGGAAATAGGGGTGAGTAGTGCAATGGCTGCTGCGGCACTTGCAGAATCAATGGGAGGAACACAACGACAGGCATTAATGGCGGCAGAAATAGCCATGGAGCATCACTTGGGAATGACCTGTGATCCTGTAGGCGGATTGGTTCAAATTCCTTGTATTGAAAGAAATGCAATGGGTGCTATTAAAGCAATTACCGCAAGTCAATTGGCATTGCAAAGTAAACCTGATTTTGCCAAAGTAAGTTTGGATGAAGTAATCAAAACGATGTGGGAAACTGCATTGGATATGAACAGCAAATACAAAGAAACTTCTGATGGCGGACTTGCCATCAATGTTCCCCTTGGATTAAGTGAATGCTAAATTTAAATTCCGTATTTTCTTTTAATATCTCTGTCGGACTCTCTTTCTTTAATGACATTTCTTTTGTCGAAATGTTTTTTACCCTTTCCAAGTCCTATTTCTATTTTTGCCCAACCTTTATCGCTGAAAAATATTTTAATGGGTATAATACTGTATCCTTTTTCTTTTATTTTGGTTGCTAATTTTTTTAATTCTTTTTTAGTTAGTAATAGTTTCCTTTCTTGTAGTGGTTCATGATTGGTATAAGTACCAAAAGAGTATTCTGATATATGAAGGTTTTTAATGAATATTTCATTTTGATGAAATACACAAAAACTATCATTGAAACTTACTTTGCCCGCACGAAGTGATTTTATTTCAGTGCCGGAAAGTATAATACCCGCTGTGTAGGATGCTTCAAAAAAATATTCAAAATTAGCTTTTCGATTGATAAGTTCCACCGGGTATTTTTTGCAAATGTAAGAAGTTGTAAACGAATGAAGTGAGCAGTATGAATGATCTTGGTTGTTACATAAAAAAGAAAACCGGGGTAGAAACCCCAGTTCGTTTTTAATCCGTACCCTATGAAAACTGACGTAAAGATAATTGCATTAAAAAGAATTCTGCAAAAAAAACAACACTTTTTTATAAAATAATTCAAATAATGTAGTATAAACACTACTTATTTGCTTTATTTTATGCAATTATGATTTAAATAATATTAATAAATTGGATAGTTTCTGCTTTAACTCTTTTCTGTGTATGATAAAATCCAAAAAACCATGTTCTAAAAGGAATTCACTGCGTTGAAAACCTGGAGGGAGGTCTCTTTTAATGGTTTCTTTTATTACACGAGGACCGGCGAAGCCTATAAGGGCCTCTGGTTCCCCACAAATTACATCGCCCAACATTGCAAAAGATGCAGTCGTTCCCCCAAAAGTCGGGTCAGTGCAAAGTGATATATAAGGGATTTTCGCTTCGCTCAGTTGCATAAGCTTACCAGAAGTTTTAGCTAGTTGCATCAATGAAAACGCACTTTCCATCATTCTGGCTCCACCACTTTTATTGATAATCATAAAAGGGATAGAATGCTTTATACAATAATCACAAGCGCGTGATATTTTCTCACCCATTACACTGCCTAAGCTTCCTCCGATAAATTCAAAATCCATACAAGCTACCACCAAATCATTACCCATCACTTTTCCATGAGCAACAGTGATAGAGTCGTGAATATCTGTTTTTGCATAAGTTTCTTTTAACCTGTCTTTGTATGGTTTTAAATCTACAAATCCAAGATGATCTTTGGAAACAATATTGGCAAACAGTTCTGTAAATTGTTTATTGTCAAAAATAATATCAAAGTATTCATCACTGCCAATTCTGTGATGATGGTCGCATTTCGGACAAACAAAATTATTGTCAGTTAAATCTTCAATAGTGCAAATATGATTGCAGGACGGACATTTAGACCAAATTCCTTCAGGGGAATCTTTTTTCTCTTTTGTAGAGGTTAGTATGCCTCTTTTTTTTCGCTTAAACCAATTGCCATGTTTATCGTTTTCTGCATTTTCTCCGGCAAGGTTTGCTTCAAAATCTTCCTCTGTTTTCATACTATTCCCTTTCTTTTATGATTAATATTAATTTCAATGTTGAACGGATATTCGATGAATGATTATGCTATAGTAATCGATTTATCCAAATAAACATCTTGTATGGCATTGAGTAATTGCACACCTTCATTAATTGGACGTTGAAATGCCTTTCTTCCACTGATAAGCCCCATTCCGCCAGCTCTTTTATTAATCACTGCAGTGGTAACTGCCTCAGACATATCTGAAGCACCTTTGCTTTCTCCGCCGCTGTTAATGAGGCCAACTCTTCCCATATAACAATTAGCCACTTGGTATCTTGTTAAATCAATTGGATGATCTGTCGTTAAATTGCTGTAAACTAGGGGAGATGTTTTACCATGTTTAGTAGCATTGTACCCTCCATTGTTAGTAGGTAATTTTTGTTTGATTATGTCAGCCTGCAAAGTAACGCCTAAATGATTGGCTTGGCCTGTCAAATCAGCTGATGCATGATAATCAATACCATCAACTTTGAATGAATTGTTTCTCAAATAACACCACAGAACAGTTGCCATGCCTAATTCATGCGCCATTTCAAAGGCGGTAGCCACTTCTTGCAATTGTCGCGTACTCTGATCGCTTCCCCAATAAATAGTGGCACCCACAGAAGTAGCTCCCATATTCCATGCTGATTTTATTTGTCCAAACATGACCTGATCAAATTTATTGGGATAGCTTAAAAATTCATTATGGTTAATTTTAACCATCATTGGAATTTTATGTGCATATTTTCTGCTGATAATTCCCAAAACTCCAAAAGTAGATGCAACAGCATTGCACCCCCCTTCCATAGCAAGTTTCACAATGTTTTCAGGATCAAAATAAATCGGATTAGGAGCAAAGGAAGCCCCAGCACTGTGCTCAATCCCCTGATCTACCGGCAGAATTGAAACATAACCTGTTCCTGCAAGACGACCTCTGTTAAATATACCTTGAAGACTTTTTATAGTTTGATTGTTTCGGTTACTGTTTATCCATATATCATCTACATGTGAAGGAGAGGGAACATGTATTTGATCTTTGGTAATTGTTTTGCATTGGTGATTAAGTAAACTGTCGGCATCTTTGCCCAATAGCTCAATAATATTTGCACTCATAATTTATTAATTTATGCAAAAATAGGAAACAGAACTATTTAAATAAAAGATAGTTTATTTGACTGAGACTATATTATTTAATTCTTTAAAATATTCAGCCGAATTAAGTAATTCACTGCCATACCAACTAAAAAAAATGCCGTTCACTAAATGTATTTCAATATTGGGCAAATATTTTTTTAATTCATTAATGTGTTTTTCTTTGAATGGATAAGGCTCACTTGAAAGTAATACCACATTACACTCTCTTTGAATGATATCTTCAACGGTTATTGTCGGGTATCTTCTTTGTTCTGAAAATACATTCTTAAAACCCGCTTTCATCATCATGTCTGAAATAAAAGTATCTCCTCCAACTGTCATGTAAGGGTCTCTCCAAATTAAATAGGCTGCATTTTTCTTTTGATTTTTTTTTAGACTGTATTTTCCAAAAGAAAGTTTTATATCTGTAACCAATTGTTTTGATTCAATAACTTTTCCTGTTAAATTTCCAATATCCGTTATCATCGTATAATTATCTTCCAAATTATTTACATCTGTTACCCAAACGGGGAAAATTGCTGATAATTCAATAATCTGCTCTTTAATGTTTTCCTCTTTATTACAAATAATTAAATCAGGTTGTAACTCTTTTATTTTTTGTAATTGGATGTTTTTTGTTCCACCGATTGTTGTTTTATTCTGCAGCAAACTCTCAGGTATGGTGCAGAATTTTGTTATGCCGATCATTTCTTTTTCAAGTCCCAAATAGTGAAGAAGTGCAGAAATAGAAGGAACCAATGAAATGATTCTTTTCGGTGGGTTGGATAATTGCTTCGGATGTTTTATAATCATTTTTAAATGTACACCAGACTTTGAATAAAAAAAACTCCTGCCGAAGCAGGAGTAAGACTTTTGTAGGGGGTAGATAGGTTGTAGGGTAAGGATTTGATGTTTTTTTAGGTTTCGGATTAATTGGTTTTTTTAGGTTTCGGATTAATTGGTTTTTTTTAGGTTTCGGATTAATTGTTTTTTTTAGGTTTCGGATTAATTGGTTTTTTTAGGTTTCGGATTAATTGTTTTTTTTTAGGTTTCGGATTAATTGGTCTTTTTTAGGTTTCGGATTAATTGGTTTTTTTAGGTTTCGGATTAATTGGTTTTTTTTAGGTTTCGGATTAATTGGTTTTTTAGGTTTCGGATTAATTGGTTTTTTTAGGTTTCGGATTAGTTATTTATCATCTGATTTCTTACACAAATTTCTATCGATTTATTGTGTCTGACAAGAGCACAATTGCTCTTTTATTGACGTGAAGTAATTACTGAATGAATCGTAAAATGTAGGCTTTATTAAGGGTAATGTTACGTTGTAAATTCATCGTATAATTACGATATCAGGATAGCTTAAGCTAACTGAAATAAAAATGCTGCACCTTGAAGTGCAGCATTTACAGTATTTTAAGCTAGATAATAGCGAGAGAATTCTTCTACTTTGATAAGCTCTGGATGATATCGTATTTGGTAACTATTTGGTATTGGCCGCTATCATCCTTACTTAATACAGCTCCATTTTCTTTGTTTATAAATGAACTTAATCGTTCTACAGGTGTGTCAAATCCAACTTCAGGATAGGCATTTTCCATAACGCAAACAACAGCTGCTGTTTTGATGTTGGGATTGTTCAGCATTTGATTAAAGAGTCCGCTTTCAGAAATAGCACCGATATTTTTTCCGTTCTCAAAAATGGGTAGATTTTCTATTTCATATTTTTTCATCAATTCTATAGCTTCCAAAACGGTATGAGTGGGTGTCAGGCTAATTAGTTTCTGACTTTTTCTTGCACTGATGATGTCTTTGAATGTTTTTACATCGAGGAATCCTCTTTCAAGCATCCATTCGTCATTGTATACTTTACCAACATAACGACTTCCATGATCATGAAAAATACAAACAACCACATCGTCTTTTGTGAGTTGTTCTTTCAATTGAAAGACTCCCTGTAAACAGCTTCCGGCACTGTATCCACAAAACATTCCTTCTTCTTTTGCAATTCTTCTCGCCATAACCGCTCCATCTTTATCCGTCACTTTAGTGAATTCATCGATATAGCGCATGTCATAATTTTGCGGAACAAAGTCCTCACCAAAACCTTCGCTTATATAGGGATATACTTCATTTTGATCCAATTCACCCGTTTCGAAATATTTTTTCAATAATGAACCGTAGCTGTCAATAGCCCACACTTTAATGTTAGGATTTTTCTCTTTAAGGTATTTTCCTGTTCCAATGATTGTTCCGCCAGTTCCAGTTGCAACTACAAGGTGCGTTACTTTCCCTTCTGTTTGCTCCCATATTTCAGGGCCAGTTTGTTCATAGTGCGCTTGTCTGTTTGCTAGATTATCATATTGGTTAACATACCATGAATTAGGTATTTCAGTTGACAGTCTTTTAGATACCGAATAATAAGATCTGGGGTCTTCAGGTTCAACATTAGTGGGACAAACAATTACTTCAGCACCAACTGCTTTGAGTATATCGGCCTTTTCTTTAGATTGTTTATCGGTAGTAGTGAAAATACATTTGTATCCTTTAACGCAAGCTGCCAAAGCAAGACCCATACCGGTGTTTCCGCTAGTTCCTTCAATGATGGTTCCTCCAGGATTTATTTTTCCTTCCTTTTCTGCAACCTCCAACATCTTTAAAGCCATTCTGTCTTTTATAGAATTTCCGGGATTGAAATATTCAACTTTAGCCAAGACAGTACATGGCAAATCCTTGGTGATTTTATTCAGTTTGATTAATGGGGTGTGACCGATAGTTTCAAGAATATTATTTAACCACATGATTTTTATTTTATTCAAAGGTAATATTTTGATTTATTTAATCAGTACAAATAGATTAAATAAATCAAAATGAAAAAAAAGGTTAATGAAAATCAATAAAGATTTTGAAGGAATAGAAATTGTAATGATTTATTGTTTAATTAATTCAATTGCCTTCTTTACTGTGTTGTCATCATTATTCAAGGAAATGATGTAAGCTTCATCATTCCAATTGTTTCTTGCAATATTATATTTAATAGATTGTTTAACCAGTCGTTTGTCATTTTCTGAAAATCCGGTTATTGAAACTGAATCATTTAATGCAAAGTTTGAAAATTCTTTCCAAATATTTTCTGTTACTGAAAATTGATTTGCAAAGTTTTTTGCAGTTGGATAGCTTTTTAAATTATTGAAATTGGATAAAGAATAATAATAACCAAAATGATTGATGATTCCTTTCGATATCAATTGATTAATGGCAGATGAATAATAATTCATTGAATCCGTATTAATAATATAATCTGGACTTATTCCACCACCACCGAATACTTTTTTACCAGCAGGCGTGGTGTAAGCTTTTGATTTAATTAAAAGAGCAAATGTATCAGTAACAATTCTGTTTTCAATTTCTTGGTAATAAGCTTTTTCGCCATTTGCATAAGATCTTTGTATACTTCTTCCAAGTGGGGTGTAATAACGTCCAATTGTTAAACGAAGTGCACTATGGTCGCTTAAGTCAAATTGTTCCTGCACAAGCCCTTTGCCAAAACTTCTTCTTCCTATGATGGTTGCTCTGTCCCATTCTTGTAAAGCACCCATCAATATCTCACTTGCGCTGGCAGAGCCTTCATTTGATAGAACAATCAATTTGCCTTTTTCAAATTGGCCGGTTCTGCGGCATCGGTATTCTTTTTTAGGCATGTGCAAACCTTCAGTATAAGTAATCAATTTGTCACCATCTAGAAACTCGTCTGCAATTTCAACTGCTTCATCTAATACTCCACCACCATTGTCTCTTAAATCTAGGATCAGTTTTTGAAGACCTTTTTTCTTAAGTTCAGTAATCGCCGTCATGAATTCGCGGTAAGTTTGAGTAGAGAATTTATTTATTTTGATGAAACCTGTGTTGTTGTCAATCATGTACGAAGCTTCAATGGAAGATACTGGTACAAAATCCCTTGAAACAGTAAAATTAATTTGTCTTCCGTTTCGAATTGTTAGAATGTTGAGTTTGGTTCCTTGATTGCCTCTGATGATTTTACGAATATCTTCTGCTTGTAGTTTTTTCCCTGCTATGTTTTTGTCATTGGCTTTAATAATCAAATCACCTTTTAGAAGTCCAGCTTTTTTTGCAGGACCATTTTCCAAAACATGAACCACATGCAATGTATCATTGTACATATCAAATTCAATACCGATACCAAAAAAACTACCATTAATATCATTATTGATGTCTTCCAAATCCGAGGCTGGTATATAAACAGAATGAGGGTCTAATTTTTGAAGGATAGCCTGAATCGCAGTGTCAGTGAGTTTATTTACATCTACTTTGTCAACATATTTATTTTCAATTAGGTCAAAAATTTCCTGGATAGGTTTTCTGGAATCAATACTGAAAAAATTTCTTCCAGGAATACTGTCCCTGATTTTATAACCTATAAACATTCCGGCAATCATAGAAAGGCTTAAGAGAAGTGGCAGCCATATTTTTATTTTTTCTTTGTTCATTTAATCTGTTTTGTAGTGCGAAGGTAATTTTTTGTAACGAACCGTGCTTTATTTAAAAGCTATATTAAAATATTGATTGTAATTTCCTAATGTTTCAAATGAATGCATTAATTTAACAATCAAATACAAAGTATTATGTCAATAAAATTAATAGCAGACAGTGGTTCAACTAAAACATCGTGGTGTTTGATAGATGACATTAAGAAAAATAATTTAACTACTCAGGGGATCAGTCCATATTTTTTAACATCACATGAAATTGAAACGATTTTAAGGATGGAAATGCTGCCCAAGTTAAAAAAGAAAATTCCTGAAGAAGTGTTTTTTTACGGAACAGGTTGCAGCAATGTCTCCAATATAAAGTCAGTTCATCAGGCATTCAAAAGCGTTTTCCCGGATGCTAAAATAAAAATTGAGCATGATTTGATGGGTGCAGCAAAAGCTTTATGTGGTCATGAAAAGGGGATAGCATGTATATTGGGAACAGGCTCTAACTCTTGTTATTATAATGGGAAAAAAATTGTGAAAAACAGCCCTGGACTTGGTTATGTTTTAGGGGATGAAGGTAGTGGGGCCTATCTCGGAAAAAAAGTCATCCAGCATTACCTCTATGGAACTTTTGAACCTGAGTTAATGCATCGTTTTGAGGAAAAATATCAAACAAATGTTAATCAAATTTTGGATGCTGTTTACAGACAGCCTTTTCCAAATAGGTATCTCGCTGGATTTACTACATTTTTAATTGAGAACAGAGGTCACTACATGATTGAAAATATTATTGAGGATGGTATTAATGATTTCTTTTTCAATCATATTTACAAGTATCGAGAATCCTGGAATTTACCAATTAATTTTATTGGCAGTGTGGCTTATGGATTTAGAGATGTGTTGAAAGATTTGTGTAATTCTTATGAACTGCAATTGGGTAAAGTTTTGAAGGATCCAATGGTTGGGTTAATAAAATATCATCAACCCGAAAATGTATAGCCAGTTTTTAAAATCCGAAGAGGTTAAAATATTCATAATATGATTTATTTAACAAAAAAAAGAATGAAAATCTTGTTTTGTTAATTTATTACATGTAAATTTAACCCATAAAAAATTCTTTTTAAACTAATAAAATAATCGCACTTATGAACAACAAAATTTTACTTTCAACAGTGTTTATTGCTGGTTCAATTTTTGCAAATGCGCAACAAAATAGAACAACTTATGCTATTACAGGGGATGGGAACAAAGATTTTGTTTGGATGAATATCCGTCAGGTAGATTTAACCACCGGTCAGGTAGTAAAAACAATCTTTGAAAGAAGTAAATCAACCTACACTCTCACGGATCTATCTACAAAAATTTCCTCAACTGATAAGGAGTCAAACACAACAGATATTTTTTCTACTGCTAAATATCCTACAGGTACATTTGTTGCTGCTGCTGCTTTCGATAAAAGAACTAATAAATTGTTCTTCACGCCAATGCGCAAAGGAGAATTGCGTTGGTTGGATCTTGGAGCAAGTGGACAATCTGCATCATTCTATACTATGCCAATCAAAGATTTTAAATCTGTTGAAGACAACGATGAAGCAACCAATATCACGCGTATGGTGATTGGGGCAGACGGAAATGGGTATGCAATGAGTAATGATGGAAATCATTTCTTTATGTTTACTACTGGAAAGAAACCTGTTATCACAGAACTTGGTAATATTATTGATGCTGAATCGAATAATGGAATTTCAATTCACAACAAGTGTAATTCTTGGGGTGGAGATATGATTGCTGATGCATTTGGAAAATTGTATGTTATCTCAGCAAGTCACAGTGTATTTGTTATAGACATTAATACAAGAATAGCAACTTATAAAGGAACCATTCAGGGATTGCCTGTTGGATATACTACCAATGCCGCTGCTGTGAATGATGATGGAGATGTAGTTGTTGCAAGTGCGAATATGTTCGAAGGATATTACACTTTAAAAATGAGTGATTTGAAAGCTACAAAATTAGAAGGATCTGATAACCGTTACAATGCATCAGATTTTGCTAATAGTAACCTATTGTTGCAAAAGGAAGCTAATAGTTTGATGAATGGTTCTGTACTTCCTATTGCAGTTAGTTCATCCAATGCAAAAGTATTTCCAAATCCTGTAACAAATTCTTCGTTTAATATTCTATTTGATAACAACAAGGCTGGTAAATATACAATTGTTGTAAGTGATCTAGCTGGAAGGGTTGTATTAACAAAAACAGCGAATGTAAATGCAGGAAAACAAACACAAAAGATAAATCTTAACTCAAATTCATCAAAAGGTGTTTATGTAGTGAGAGTTTTAGATGAAAATAATTTGTCTGTGGTAAATGAGAAAATTGTTATTCAGTAATAATTTGGGTTAACAAGTAAAAGGGCTGCTTTTAGCAGCCCTTTTTTTTAACAACATTTTTTATCAGGCAACATTTACATTAATTTATCAATCAATGTAAACTTTATCTTGTACATAAATGAAGATTGTATTTCAATTTTTTTGATTTTAGCTTTCATTTATATGGTATTTTAATAATGTTTATAATCAATTGAAAATAACTTAAAGAATTGAATCCCAAAATTGAAAATTGTAATCAATAATTATTAATTTCACTCGTAGTTTTATATTTATAAAATTATTAATTCATAGCAATTTTAAAAATAAAATATCAGGTTAATAAATCACAATGAAATTTTACATCATTATGATTAAATTATTTAGAAAATATTCATCATCAGCTGTTATCAATTTTGAAAATATGACATCTAACAGGAAAAATTACCTAATCAAAAAAGAGTTTTATTTTGGAAACACCAATAAATTTCTTTCTCTAATAGCACTTCTATTTGTATTTAATTTTTTCTTTTTTAACAGTGTGTCTGGACAAATAGGAGCTAGTCAATACTCTTTCTCTGCTCAGCCGGGAGGTTATGAAAGAATTAACGGTACACCAATTACAGTTAGTTTTGCTGATGATGGATCAAGCAATGGACAGCAAATAGGGTTCAATTTTACTTTTGGTAGTAATGTATATACGCAGTTCAATGTAAGTACCAATGGATGGATAACATTAGGCACAGCGCTAACGCCAAACAATATCGTTGCTACAGGGATTACCAACAATTTTACTGCGCCAGCAATTTCTCCCACTATTGCACCTTTTTGGGATGATCTTGCAGTGTCAAATCTTACAGGCGATATTTCATATTTGGTGACTGGAACTGCACCTAACAGGGTGTTGACAGTTCAATATGAGAACATGAAATGGAATTATCTTGCAACAGGCTCTTCAATAGATTTTCAGATAAGACTATTAGAGACATCTAATATTATAAGATTTATTTACAGTCCTACTTCAAATACCATTAACAATCCTAGTGCTTCAATAGGAATAGCCACTTCTGCTGCTAGTTTTTTATCATTGGATGGTACTGGCACGTTACCTAACGCAAACGCTGCGGTTAGTACCAATAACTTGACAGTTCAGCCGGCACAAGGTCAGAATTATATATTTACTCCACCACCTCCTTGTTCAGGTACACCAACACCAGGTAATACAATTGCTTCTGTTATTTCTGTTTGTGCTGGATCAGGGGCTACGACTACATTATCTATTCAGAATTATGCAGTGAACTATGCATTCCAATGGCAGAGTTCGTCTTCGTCCACAGGACCATTTAATGATATTATTGGTGCTACAGGATCTACTTATGTTGCTACACCAACTGCAACTACGTATTATATTTGCAATGTAACTTGTTTAACTTCGGGTGTATCAGCACCATCAGCCCCTGTTCAGGTTTTCTATGATCAAACATGTATTATTATTCCTGTTTCTGGAACAGTTAATGCATGTAGCGGTAATTTCTTTGATGCGGGAGGACCTACTGGTAATTACTCAAATAACGAAACTAGATCCATTACCATTTTTCCAAGTACTCCAGGTGCTTCAGTTCAAGTTAGATTTAACTCTTTCAGTACAGAAAACAACTTTGATGGATTGCAGATTTATAATGGACGAGATAATACTACACCCTTGATATCTTCAGGGTTACCTGCAGGTACTAATGCAACCACTGCGCCTGCTGGTTCATTTTATGGATCAACATCTCCTGGTACTGTAACATCAACATCTCCTGATGGGGCACTTACATTTATTTTTAATTCTGATGGTATCATTGTAAGTACAGGATGGAATGCAGTTATTTCTTGTATTTTACCTTGCGACGGAACGCCTGCTCCAGGAAATACATTGGCATCTCAAACATTTGTATGTTCCGGGGGAACAACAGACCTTTCAATGCAAACATATTTCTCTGGGGTTATGTATCAATGGGAAACTTCTACTGATAATGTCAATTATAGTCCAATTGCAGGAGCAAATGCATCCAATTATATTGCTACTTTAACAAGGGACACTTGGTTTCGTTGCAAAGTGAAGTGTATATCAAGTGGACTTGAAGGAATTTCTTCACCCATTATTATTACATCAAGCAGATGTGAGGATATAATAATGCCCTCTGACGACACCAGAAATACCGTAGTAACCTGTGCGGGTCATTTTGTTGATGATGGAGGAGTTGCGAATAATTATGCTGTAAATGCTATTGGAACTGTAACACTGGTACCTGCAACTCCAGGAACTAAAATCAGGGTTGTCTTTAATTCTTTTAATACTGAAAATAATTACGATGGTATGATGATATACAATGGTAATAATTCAAGTGCGCCATTGATATCTTCAGGACTTCCAGCAGGATTCAATGCCACTACTGCTCCTGCAGGATCTTTTTATGGAACCAATTCACCAGGTATAATCACATCTACGGCCACTGATGGTTCTTTGACTTTTGTTTTCAAATCTGACAATATTATCACTAGACCAGGTTGGGAGGCAACAGTATTTTGTTACAATTCAGATGTTTGTGTTGGCGCGCCCGCACCAGGAAATACGCTTTCAACTATTGATACTGTATGTTATGGAGGTTATACAAGATTAAGTTTACAAAATACAACAGTTGGTTTAGGTGTCACATATCAATGGCAAACATCTTCAGGGGCTTCAGGTCCTTGGAATCCAATTCCCGGCGCTGTAGCACAGTCTTACACAACATCACCATTAACCGCTACAAGTTATTTCAATTGTCTTGTTACATGTTCTGGAATTTCAGTTGCATCTGCATCCAAAAAAATCGTGGTAAATGAATCTTGCATCATTATGCCTCCAATTGGTTCAGTGGTAACTTGTAATTCCAGATTTTTTGACAGCGGTGATAGTACAGGAAACTACGGGGATAATGAACACAATGTTTTAGCTGTATCCCCAACATCCAATACTCAAATCACTTCTGTAACCTTTAATAGTTTTTTATTGAATCCTACAGACAGTTTAAAAATATACAATGGTATTGGAACTGCGGCACCTCTTATTGGATCTTATACTACTTCTCCTGGAACTATTTCATCAACTGATATACCAACAGGTGCTCTTACTTTTGAGTTTATTTCTGATGGTTCATTAAACGCAGAAGGGTGGAAAGCAACCATTAATTGTCTCCCAAAAACTATCTGTGCAGGAGTAGAGAACCCAGGAAATACTATAGCAAGCTATGATACGGTATGTTTGGGCGGGACTACGAATTTGTCTCTTCAAAACACTTTATCACTTGGACAAAGCTATCGTTGGGAAACCTCCGCAACAGGTCTTACCGGTAGTTGGTTACCGATTACCGGAGCAGTCAATCCCAATTACATTGCAACAATAACTCAGTCCCAAACCTATTTTCGTTGTGTTGTAAAATGTAGTGCAGCAGTGGGTTCTACGGATAGTACAATTTCTTCTGTTATATTAATTATGGGAGTGACTCAACCTATATTAACTACAACAACAGCTATTACATTGTGCGGTTCCAGGTCAACTGTATTAACAGCTTCAGCTACTTCAGGAACAATTAAATGGTTTACTGCTCAAATTGGTGGAACTGCGGTTGCCATTGGGTCTTCTTTTGTTACGCCAATTATAAACACAAACACAACTTATTATGTTAGCTCCTCCAATGGTGATTGTGAGAGCCCAAGAAGTGAAGTTATACTAACTGTTGCACCTGTTCCTTCCCCTGTAGTTATCAATCCTTCTGATAGTGCAATTATTTGCCCTACTCCCAACATTACAGAAATATCCGTAACGGGTGGTTTAATGCCTGATGGATCTCAGGCTCCTGTAACATGGTCTCCTGTAGCATATTTATACAGAGACGCAGCAGCTACAATTCCTTATGTGGCTGGATCATCAACTACAGTTGTTTACTGCAAACCGCCTACATCTGCTAACAACACAGTAATAACTTATATTGCATCGGCAGGAACAACATGTACTATAGCTGATACAGTAAACCTCTTGGTAAGAAATTTAAACCCTAGCGTTTCAATTGTTCATACACCTGCAGGTCCACAATGTGATAGCACAACAATTATATTTACTGCTACTCCGGTTAATGGATCATCGCCTGCATTTAGTCCGGCTTATCAATGGTTTGTAAATGGAATTTCAGTTACTACAGGATATGTAGCAGGATTAAACGTAATCAGGTTTCCAGATGCTTTGCTTTCAACTCCATATTTAAGAAACGGGGATATTGTAAAATGTGTGATGTTGCCTCACCCAAGTATTGTGCTTTGCAATCAAACTTTTGCAACAAGTAATTCGGATACATTGGTGTTCTTACCTAATGTAAAGGATAGTGTTAGCTTATCTTCATCCAACAATCCTATTTGCTTAGGTTGGCCCGTTACATTTACCGCTACACCTATTTTGAACGGAGGTGTCAATCCAAGATTCCAGTTTTTTGTAAATGGAATTGCACAAACATCCATCAGTACAACAAACACCTATACTACAAGTTCCATTACAAATGGACAAATTATAACAGTTAAAATGTACTCAGGTCTACAATGTACATCTCCAAATCCTGCTACAAGCAATGCAATTGTAGCAACCATTGCAAATATCAATACACCTATATTTACACAAGTACCTTCCGTTTGTATTGGAGGTACCTATACATTGCCAATTGTTTCAAATAATGGAATTACAGGTACATGGTCGCCGGCATTGAATAATTCAGTTACTACTACTTATATATTTACGCCAACTCAAGGTTTGTGTGCAAACACAACCACAATGACTGTGTCAGTTAATAGCTCTACTTTGCCAACATTTAATCAGATTCAGCCTGTTTGTAGTGGCACTTCTTATACATTGCCTGCGTCATCATTGGAAGGAATTACCGGGACTTGGACTCCTGCTATCAATAATTCTTCTACCACTCTTTATACATTTAGACCTGATTCAGGACAGTGTGCAAGGGTAACATCTATGTTAGTTGAAGTTTATCAAAATCCTACAGCTTCAATTGTTCCCGTTGGTGCTTTATGCACATCGGTTCCTGTAAACTTATCTTCTGGTGCTTCTTCACCTGCTGGAATTTTAAGTTATCAATGGTTGAGTTCTACATCAGGATTAGCAGGAACTTTTGGCAATATCAATGGTGCGATTGCATCAAATTATTTCGCAGATACTTTCAAGTATTATATGATTCAGGTTGTCGATAGTAATCAATGCAGGGCAACTTCTTCTGTTTATCAACTTGCTACAATTACTTCAGGTCCAATGTCCGGAACTTATACCATTGGTGCAATTAAAGCCAATAATGTTTCCAGCAGTGGTACAACTATTACAGTAAATGGAAATTCCAATGGCTTGGAAATAGGTGCTGTACTTACAAAAACAGGAGGTACAAGTAGTGGTGTGATTTTACCCAACACGATAATTACATCAATAATTGGAAATGTAATTACAGTTAATAAAGCTCCCAATCCTCCTTTATCAGGTGATACTATTTCAGGAACAACCTGTACTAATTTTATTTCAATTAAACGTGCAGTTGATAGTTTAAACAGAAGAACGATCAATGGTAGCTGTATTTTTAATGTTACACCAGGACATATAGAGAACTTAAGTTCAAGAATTAGTTTGGGAAATACTGTATTAAATCCTACAGTGGGAAATAATACCATTACATTCAGAAAGTTTGGTTCGGGTTCAAATCCTTTGATTAAGGCTTTTACCGGTACAAAACTCCCAACTGATAACGAGCCTGATGGTATATGGAGTTTAGATGGAATAGACAGGGTTACTATTGATGGGATTGATTTATTTGATGGTAACACTGTAAGTCCTACAACGATGATGGAATATGGGTTTGGTTTATTTAAAACCGGAGCCACAGATGGCGCTCAAAGGGACACAATAAAAAATTGTGTCATTAGTTTAAATAAAGATAACAATGCCAGTGGTGCATCTAATCCAATTTTAAATGGATCAGTAGGAATTGCAATGATGAATTCAGTTTCAACATTGGCTACAACTTCTATTACAACTACTTCAACTTCCGGTTCTAATTCCAGGAACTCATTTTATTCAAATACAATACAAAACTGTAATGTTGGGGTAGGCTTGAGTGGATTTGCTGCAGTATCGCCTTCATTTAATTTAGGTGATACATTGAATGATATAGGTGGTAATAGCATTTCTACCGGTAATTCAATTACCAATTTTGGAGGTGGCGGCACAAATGAAGCAAGTGGTATAAGAGCCAAAAATCAATGGGGTATTAATATTTCATTTAGCACAATTATTAATAACACAAATCACAATGGTATTATTAGAGGAATTTACGGAGAGTCCGGTTCAGGCGCTAATATAAATATCAATAACAACATTGTATCTATCAACACCATCAGTACAAATGCATCTGCAGCTGGTATTGATAATAATATTGGAAATAACGGAACTAATAATACTATTAATATTAATAACAATACTGTAACAGTTAACAATTCTCTTGCTACATCGGGTAATTTGTATGCAATTAATCAAAATGCCATTGCAACCAATTTAAACATGAATGGTAATATTGTTCAAAACTCCTCATTGTCTGGTTCGGGCGAATGGCGTGCCATTTATAATGGTGCTGCATGTACGAATATCATTATCAACAACAACATTGTTCAAAATAACAATATTGTTTGTACGAATGCAGGAGCAGCTTCAACAGATCCGTTTGCTTTTATATATTCCAAAAATGCATCTAACGCAATAAAAATAAATGGCAATAATATTTTAAATAACAAAAAGAATGCAGCTCCAGCCACAGCTTCTTATATTTATGGTATTCATTACGCAAATAGCACAACATCTTCTACATCAGAAATATCGAACAACAATATTATTTCTGATACAGTAGTATCAAATGCTACCAATCCCGGAAGCACAACAGTTGATTTAGCAGTAATAAATATTGGAACGTCCTTAATAACTGCAAACAATAATTTAATTAACAATGTGGGAGTTTTGGTTAATGCCCCAAGTAACTCCAAGATTACGCTTACAGGCATCAGAAGTATTAATGGTTCTTTAAGTGAAACATTCAACACAAATACTATTAGAAGGCTTTATATTTCTGGGTCATCAACTTCCTCAGTAAATGTTGGTAATGACATAAATGGAATTTTTTCAAATTCAGGTTCGGGTGTTAAAAATATAAATAACAATCTTATTGATAGCTTGTATGCCAAGTCAGATTTCAGTACCAATATTTATGGCATCAGAAATAGTTCCGGTACTACAGTTAATGTTATCAAAAATAAAATTCATAGCTTTTTCCCTGGATACACAAGTGGTAATTTGGGTGTGTTGGCTTCAGGAATTAAAATCAGTTCATTGTCTGCAGGTACTGCCGGAAATTCTTCTAATGCCAATATAAACAACAATATGGTGGCATTGGATTTAACTGCTGCTTTTTCTCCTGCATCTGCCGCAGTCATCAATAACCAGGATGGTTTGCGTGGAATTGATTTTGCAAATTTTACTACAACATTTACCAACCTGAATGTTTATTATAATTCAATTCGATTGGCCGGAACAGGATCAGTATCATTCGGATCCAGTGGGTTATATCATACATCTAATGCAACAGCAACATCAGGAACTTTGGATTTAAGAAATAACAATGTCGTTAATGAATGTACTCCTGTTGGTTCTTCTACTGTTGCTGCATTTAAAAGGTCAACAAATACTAATGCTCTATTAAATTTCGCATCTTCATCTAATAATAATAATTTATATGTAATCCCCGGAGATAATAAATGTATCTATACTGATGGGACAACAAGCGTTACTGCAATAGGTTCATATAGAACTTTAGTTTCTACAAGGGATGCAAATTCCATTTCTGTATTACCAGTTTTCGCTAGCAATACAGATCTTCATTTGCTTGACAGAACAGGAAATAATGCATTTTTAGATTCAGGTGCCTCTCCAATTACTTCTATCACAAATGATATAGATAATGAAAACAGGGATGCAACAAAGCCTGATATTGGAGCTGATGAATTCAGTGCTATAAGCTTTGCGGGTAGAGTTATTTACGATACATCAATTTGTTCGGGTTCTAGTATTATCATGACTTTGATTAATTATTCTGGTTCTATTTCAGGATGGGAATACTCTAATGATGCTACAAATTGGACTACTATTGCATCAACTACCTCTTCCTATAATTTTGTGAATCAAACACAGACCTTTTATGTTCGTGCATTAGTAAATGGAACACCTTCTACTTATGCCAGAGTTACAGTGAAGCCTTTGCCTGAAATTAGTTTATCCGTTGGTGGAGGTGCGATTTCATCAGCAAGTGTATGTGCTGGAGCTTCTTTACAATTAAATGGCACTTCGACTGCAGCTACTGTAAATCCATGGGTTACATCTTCATCATCCATTGCATCAGTCAACACCAATGGGTTGATTTCTGCAATAAATGTGGGATCAACTCAAGTAACCTATACTTATGCCAACGGTTGCTCCAAAACTATTACATTGACTGTTAATCCTGTTCCGGTAATTTCTGGAAACAGAAGCATTTGTGTAGGTTCAACAACAACGCTTTCAGCAACAGGTACTGCTTCAATTTCAAATCCATGGGTAACGGCGGTTCCTTCTATTGCATCTATCAACAGTTCAGGAATTGCTACAGGTGTTGTTGCTGGTAAAACACTTGTTACCTTTACAAATATTCAAGGGTGTTCAATAACTGATTCTTTAACAGTTTATGCTAACCCTATAATAACTGGAGGTGCTAATCCATTCTGTCAAGGAAGCTCAGTTTCATTGATTGGCTCCAATTTCGCAGCTACATCAAATGCTTGGAGTTCAACCAACACGTCAGTTGTAACTATTTCTCAAACAGGATTTATCAATGCTATATCAGTTGGAACATCTTCAATCAGATATACAAACATCAATGGTTGTTTCAAAGACACCATAATTACTGTTAGTGTATTGCCTTCAGTAACTGGCCCATCATTTGCTTGTATGGGATCTACTGTTCAATTGACAGGATCTCCAACACCCGCAACTATTAATCCTTGGACAAGTATCAACACTACAGTTGCTACAGTTAATTCTAATGGACTGGTGACAGCTGTAGATGAAGGGTTTTGCCAAATCGCATACAAAAACAGTGTCGGTTGTTCAAAGATTGTAATTTTCACTGTTTACACAATGCCAGACCTTTACAATGTAACAGGTGGCGGAACTTATTGTACTGGAAGTAATCCTGCTACGATTGGTTTATCCGGTTCTCAATTGGGTATCAGTTATCAGTTAATGTTACTGCGTTCTCCATCAGATTCTATGATTGGCTTGCCAATTATTGGAACAGGGGCGGCTTTAAACTTCGGAAGTCCAACAGTCAGTGGAACTTATTATATTACTGCTACTAATACAATAACAACATGTTCTAGAAGTATGGTTGGAACTAAAGTAATAACTATTAATCCTTTACCTCAGGGAAGTATAAGTACCACTTCTACTACTTGTACCCCTGGTCCCGGATTTTTGACATTTACTGCAACTTCAGGTACCGGTCCCTTTACAATTGTATACAATGACGGAATTGCCAATCGCTTGATATCGAATGTCAGAAGCGGTGTGCCATTTGCAACTTTCATAACACCTGTTATAAACTCAACGACCTATGCATTGATTTCTGTCACAGATTCGAATGGATGTGTTAGAAGTAGTGGGTTTATTGAAGATACAGTTACCATTAACAGAAGTACCTATCGATCCTTTACTTATATAGTGTGTGATACAATGACATGGAATGGTACATTGTATAGTACTTCCGGAAATTACACTTATAATTATTTCAATACTTCAGGTTGTCCATCTACAGATACTTTACACCTGACAGTTAACTATACAACCAATATAGCAGAAACTGCTACTCAATGTGAATATTACTATTGGGCTAGGCATAATGAATCCTATACTTCAAGTGGATCTTACACATTTGCATACATTAATTCAAATGGTTGTCCATCAGTTGATACCTTGTATTTGACAATTT
>CAMCAY010000030.1 GCA_945872815.1 Chitinophaga pinensis | reverse complement strand
ATTCTTAATTTTTTCATTTTTAACGGCTTCGATTGTCAATCCGATTTTAGATTTTCGAACCGCCACAAAAGAGGAAAAATCTTTTACATCAATCAAACCAATTTCATCTTTTTTTAGTCTTCCTTTATTGGTTAAAAATCCAACGATATCTATTTTATTGATTTTATCTTTTTTTCCTGCAGCAATAAATAGTGTGCTCCATTTTGGTTTTTCCGGTAATTCATATTTTTCAGGTAGAGCAGTAATTTCAGATTGCTCCATAATATAATCGGGCACATCTTCTTCAGGACCGATGATCACATATACAGAACCTGTTGCATCCATTCTGGCAGTTCTGCCGTTTCGGTGTGTGAAAGCATCTTCGGTATGAGGTAAATGATAATGAACAACCGTTCTTACATTGGCAATATCCAATCCACGACTAGCAAGATCAGTAGTAACCAGAATATTTGAAGTGCCGTTTTTGAATTTGCATAGGGCTGTTTCTCGTTCTTGCTGTTCCATACCACCATGATAGAAAACACTTAATATACCTTTATCAGCCAATAATTGGTGCGTACGTTCCACCGCATCTCTGTGATTGCAGAAAATGATGGTGGATGTATCTTTTAAAAAGCATAGAAGAACAAACAAAGTATCAATTTTATCATTGTCTTCAGAGCGAATTCTTTTAACACTAAGCTTAACCGAGTCTTTGCCTTCTTCGGTTAAAAAGTTCAGTAAATAAGGACTTTGAATATTGACGTATGAAGGAATTTCTATTGCTTGTGTAGCAGAGGTCAGCATTTTAATTTTTACTGCAGGTAATTGCGAAAAAATGTATAGCATTTCTTCCTGGAAGTCAAGTTCAAGGATTTTGTCGAATTCATCCAATACTAAAAAGGAAATATGATTTGTTTTAATATTTCCACGGCGGAGATGATCAGCCATACGACCTGCAGTGGCAATAATAATTGTTGGTGCTTGGATTAGATTGTTTTCTTCAATTTCACGTTTATGACCGCCATAGCAGCAGGTAATTTTGCATCCGGGTTGGATTAGCTTTAAAACGGATTCAATTTGTAAAGCGAGTTCTCTGGATGGAACCAAAATCAATGCCTGGGTTTGATTCAAATTTTCTGTATCAATCGATTGAATCAGGGGCAATAAAAAAGCCAGGGTTTTACCTGAACCGGTATTTGATAAAAGTAATATTTCAGAATGATCTGCAATAGCATTTTGAGTTGCCAATTGCATTTCGTTAAGTGATTTTATTTTCAGATTGTGTAAAATGGTTTCGGAATTCATCAAAATAGGTTGCATGTTGCGAAATTAGTTTAATAAAGTCAGTCGCGGAGTTTATTTAATCAAATAGCTGAAAATGCTTGCCAATATTGAATTCTATCCATTGATTTTTAAATTTAAATATTAATTAATTGCCTATAATTAATATTATGTTAAATAGACAAAATGATAATGAAAGGACTTTGCAGTAAAAATATATATCTTAAATTATTCTCAAAACAATGCATCCCCTTTTACAAAAGGGAATTTTATATACATAACTGAATAAATCATGGTCTTGCCGAAAATAAAACTAAAATGCTGTTGTTTTCAATTATTTGCATGTCTAGTGCATCAGATGCTCCATCTCCATTACAATCGCTATCAATATAACCATATGAAAAATTGAAAGCATCGTTTTCGCAAACTTGCATATCCAATATATCAGCTGTTCCATCTTGATTCAAGTCTCCAGAATAAATTGCATACTTACCATTTCCCATGTTTTTCATTGAGGGATTTATACCATTTCCGTAGGCTTTTGATAAATTATCTGTAAAATCATAGCTAGATGAGTCTGATATTAATATTGGATTTGAACTCCAAGTTTCTAAGCTGTTTCTGTGCTTTAAAGCTACATAATAATTATTCCCAATAGCACTATTTGGCAGTTGAACGGTTGCTTGTCCATTTGTTTGTAAAATTGCATTGATACTGAGGCTTGGTGCAGTTGAACTTAAATTGTTGCTGCTCCACAAACCGATGTTAATAGAATCACATGCATTGGTGTTGTTCGACATTCCCAAATAATATAAAGTTGAAGTCAATATATTCGCATTGTAATATCCTTCTAAATAGGCTTTAATGGTCAATTTTGCCAATTGTGAAAAATTCATGCCATATAACTCTCCAATTGAAGCTAAAATCTCTGCGCCAACCATGTTTGTAATATTGTCTGATGTGCTATTTCCTGTATACCACGTTGTACCATCATGATAAAATCCTTTTAATGATGATTCTGTTCCATTAATATCTGTTGGATCAATATATTGTCCTATAGCATTTACAGTTCCAATTATACCATTACGACTGATCGGCCAATATACTTTCAAATAATCTGATACTGTTGCAGGTTTTGAAGGACTTGCAACTGCAATCACCCTGGCTCCCAATTTTCCATTTGAAAAAGAAGTAGCCGTAGTTGAAAAATAAACTGGACGATATAAATTGGATGCACCAATCGGACATTCTTTTGAAGTGATATTTTCAGACAATTCAATATAAAATTGCCCAGTACCATTTGTTTCTACAAATTTGCCAGCACCCATTCCGCTGCAAATGGTTTTTGAACTAATAGTTAAGTCATTATTTCCAACTAAGATTTTTCCATTTACAAATTTCAAGGAGTCCTTTATTTTTATTCCAGACAACAATGAAATATTTTGTGTGTTATTAATCTCTAGAGAAGGAACCAGACTGCCATTCATATGCACATTTTGAGCAACTGTACCATTTAGCAACACTTTACCAGCACCATTTATATTCGCGTTACTCAATAAATCCCCTTTTACATTCACTACAGAACCAGAGTCCAAATACAAGCTTCCACCATTTATATACAATTGTGCAGACAAGTTGTCAATACGAATCAGTGAGAAGTAGAAAATAGTAACTGCAAAAAGAAGTTTTTTCATATCCTTAAATTTATAAAATTCAGGTTTATTTATTTGGTTTAATTTATTGTTTTTTCTGTATGGTTACATTTAATATTATATTGATCAACCAATCATTTTTATTATTGTTAAATTAAATTACCGGGAAATACAAAATTGTCTTGTCCTGAAATAGCCATACGGACCGCATGTAAGTTGTATGGCTTAAACAAAAATACCCTTAACCTTCCTATTTTTCAATTAAAGTGAAAGGGGTAAATTCATATAAAAAAACCTTGATTTTTAAATCAAGGTTTTAAATAGCATTTACATTAAATATAATTAATCTTCTTTTTCGTTAGATACTGAATCATCAGAAACTGAATCATCATTTGTTGAATCTGTTTTCGTTTCAATATTTATATCTCCATCATTGATTTCATCTTCCTGCATTTCATCCAATTGAGTAATGGCTGCAATTTGGTCGTCCTCATCAACTTTTATCAATTTAACCCCCTGTGTAGCTCTTCCTAATTGACTGATTCCGGAAACAGGCATTCTGATGGTGACACCACTTACGCAGGTTATCATTAGATCTTCTTTTTCCGTTACGGCCAGTAAACCAACCAAGTTACCAGTTTTGTCTGTTACGTTAATGGTTTTAACCCCTTTGCCACCACGGTTTGTAATTCTATAATTGTTTTCTCCTGTTTCTGGATCATCCATTAATGTTCGTTTTCCATAACCTTTTTCACTTACCACCAATATGGTTTTAGACTTATCATTTTTATTTACACAAACCATTCCAACTACTTGATCGTCAGACTCATCTACATCAATTCCGCTTACGCCAATTCCACCACGACCAGTACTTCTAACCTTTGATTCATGGAAACGATTGGCCCTGCCACTTTTTACTGCCATCATGATTTCGCAGTTTCCGTCAGTCATTTCAGCTGCCAATAGTTGATCTCCTTCCAGAATATTGATGGCATTGATACCATTTTGACGAGGTCTGCTAAAATCTTTCAGATCTGTTTTTTTGATGATGCCATTTTTAGTACATAGGACAATAAAATGATTGTTTACATATTCCTCATCTTCAAAGTTCTTAACATCAATGATGGCTCTTACTTTATCATCTGGCGGTATTTGTACCATATTTTGAATGGCTCTTCCCTTGCTGGTTTTATCCCCTTCAGGAATTTGATACACTTTCAGCCAGAAGCATCTTCCTTTTTCTGTGAAGAATAACAAAGTATGATGGGTAGATGCAACGAACAGATGTTCAATAAAATCTTCCTGACGAGTACTGCTTCCTTTAGCCCCACGACCGCCTCTTCTTTGTTGTCTGTATTCATTGGCTGAGGTACGTTTGATATAACCCAAATGAGAAATGGTAACCACCACATCTTCTTCTTCAATCAGATCAAGCATATCAATCTCATCATCTGCATACACTATTTCTGATTTGCGTTCGTCGCCAAATTTTGCCTTAACTTCTATTAGTTCATTTTTAATGATTTCAAAACGAAGTTGCTCGTTGGCCAAAATCTCTTTCAATCTTTCAATCAAACGCATGATTTCAGCATGTTCTTCACGGATTTTATCAATCTCCATTCCGGTCAATCGCTGTAAACGAAGTTCCAGAACTGCTTTTGCCTGAATATCTGTCATGCCGAAGGAAGATTTCAATCCCTCGTGAGCGATGTTTGGTGTGGAGCTTTCTCTGATTAATTTAATAACGGCATCCAAGTTGTCTAATGCAATGATATAACCCTCCAATATATGTGCTCTTTCTTCTGCCTTCCGTAACTCATATTTGGTGCGTCTTACTACAACTTCATGTCTGAATTCAATAAACTCTGAAATCAAGTCTTTAACATTCAATTGTCTGGGTCTGCCTTTTACCAGCGCTACATTGTTGATACCGTAAGAAGTTTGTAATTCAGAGTATTTGTACAATTGATTGATAATAACCTGAGCAACCGCATCTTTTTTCAATTCAACAACAATACGAGTTCCTTCTTTATTGTTACTTTCATTGTTTACATCACTGATCCCTTCAATCACTTTGTCATTGATCAGTTCTCCTATTTTTTGAGTAAGCGTATCTCTGTTAACCTGATATGGAATTTCAGTAATTACTATTTTTTCTCTTCCCCTTGAATCAGTTTCAACAGTCGTTTTTCCTCTTAGCACAACGCGGCCTCTTCCGGTGAATAAAGCCTGCTTCACTCCTTCATATCCATATATAATTCCACCTGTTGGAAAATCAGGGGCTTTCACATGCTTGATCAAATCATCAAGAGAAATATTGTTATCATCGATATAGGCAATGCAACCATCTATCACTTCATTAATGTTATGCGGCATCATATTGGTAGCCATCCCTACAGCAATACCACTGCTCCCATTCAATAACAACTGAGGAATGCGTGTAGGCAATACCGTAGGCTCTTTAAGAGAGTCATCAAAGTTGAATTGATAATCTACCGTTTCTTTATCAATATCCTCCATCATCGCCTCAGCGAATTTCTCCATTCTTACCTCCGTATAACGCATAGCTGCCGGCGGATCCCCATCCTGGCTTCCGAAATTACCCTGGCCATCAATCATTTTATAACGCATAGACCACTCTTGAGCCATACGAACCATGGTATCGTAAATAGAGGCATCTCCATGTGGATGGTATTTACCCATCACCTCTCCCACAATACGGGCAGATTTTTTATAAGGTTTGTTACTTGCATTACCAAGTTCATTCATTCCAAACAACACCCTTCTGTGAACGGGTTTCAATCCGTCTCTCACATCGGGTAAAGCACGTCCAACAATGACACTCATCGAGTAGTCAATGTAGGAGGTCTTCATTTGTTCTTCAATATTTACTGGGATGACTTTTCCTCTGTTGTTCGGGTTTGAACCCTCAAAATTTTCCTGATTTTCCATAAATTTATATAGTGAGCAAATATACTTGAATTACTCGTTTTTTCCTTGAGAATCATGCTCGATTTTAGGTTTGTTTTTGCACAAAAAATGAATGATTGTGGACAACTAATTTATCTATAAAAATGGGCTTATTTTACGATTAACTTTGGTCATGTTACCCTACTATTATAACTTGCCTATTTTAGTTTTTAACACATGCTAATTAAAGCATAATTTTTATTGCAATGAAGAAAATTTTACTGTTTGGTGCAGGTAAATCCGCCAGTGTTTTAATTGATTATTTAATCTATGAATCAGTTGAAAATAATTGGGAAATCATGGTGGCTGATGCCAATGCTGAATTAATTGAGCAAAAAACAATGAACAGACCTCATTCCAAAAACATCCTTTTGGATATCAATGATAATGCTAAGCGAAATTCTTTGATTCAAGAGGCCGATATTGTCATTTCTATGATGCCCCCTGCCCTTCATATTTCAATTGCCCATGATTGCATAGAATTCGGTAAATCTCTTTTAACGGCTTCTTATGCAGATGATACCATTAAATCATTGAATGCTCAGGCAAAAGAAAAAGGGTTGATATTTTTATGTGAGATGGGTTTAGATCCGGGCATAGATCACATGAGCGCCATGAAATTATTGGATGAAATAAAAAATAAAGGAGGGAAAATCACTTCCTTTAAAAGTCATTGTGGTGGATTAGTTGCTCCTGAAAGTGATGACAACCCTTGGCATTATAAAATCAGCTGGAATCCCAGAAACGTTGTATTGGCCGGAAAAGCCGGAGCCATTTATAAGGATAAAGGACAAGTGAAAAAAGAGTCTTACGAAGAATTATTTTCAAAGGATAGAACGGTGGTTTTGAAAAATGAAAACAATGAAATCTTCAGTTTCTATCCAAACAGAAACAGTTTACCTTATATCGATCTCTACCATCTTGAAGAAGCGGATACTTTTGTTAGAACAACCTTAAGGCATCGTGATTTTATGAATGGATGGAATTTGCTTGTTAAAAATAATTTGACGGATGAGACAGCGAATTATGATTCTAAGGGAAAAAGTTTACAAGATTTCTTTCATCAATACTTGAACGTTGAAGAAAATGCTGAAGATTTAAATCCTACCTTTTTAAATCAATTAGAATTTTTGGGATTCAACGATGCTGAAACAATCATAAATAAAGGTATTTGCAGTCCGGCAGATGTTTTACAACTAGCGTTGGAAAACAAGTTGATTCTTTCAAAAGATGATAAAGATATGATTGTGATGTTGCATGAAATTGAATATTCTATAAACGGTAATAATCATTCTGTTGATAGCTCATTGGTTGTAAAAGGTGATGATCAGATTCATACAGCCATGGCTAAAACAGTAGGATTACCTTTAGGAATTGCTGCTAAATTAATTTTAAATAACACCATCAAATCTAATGGTGTACAAATCCCTGTTACAAAAGAGATATACGAACCCGTTTTATCCGAATTGATAAAATATGGTATCGAGTTTAAGGAAACATTTGTGTAAGAAGATTTGAATGCCTCGATAGTTTTTAATCAATTGAATTAATTAGCAAAGGATGTAGTAAGTGAAGCCGTGAAACCATAATTGGCAGGCACAAAACGGCAAACACCTCCTGCACAAAACAAACCTGCTCTTTGTTTACCATATGCAAAACTGAATCGGCTAGATTTCCTGGTTACACTGGCGCCTACATTATAATAATGATTTTTAGTTTTTCCATAATTGTAAAGGTCACTGGCAAAAAATGCAAAGGGTGATGAGAATGAAAATTCGCTTAATGCTGATGTCCAATTTCCTTGATCTTTTTTTGTCGAAAGATGTTCCATTTTGAATCGTACAGATTTTTTAGGAGCAAATTTGTACAAAATTCCAGCAGCGATAATATTTGATATTACATTTGAATTAGATAAAACCTGTAAAGATCCATTGTAGAAAACATT
Organism: Chitinophaga pinensis; assembly: GCA_945872815.1. Taxonomy (GTDB): domain Bacteria; phylum Bacteroidota; class Bacteroidia; order Chitinophagales; family Chitinophagaceae; genus Ferruginibacter; species Ferruginibacter pinensis_C. Next base: position 17,677 of record CAMCAY010000030.1, on the reverse strand, counting down.
CTGGTAAGACAATGTAGTCTCCATTTTTTTACTCCATTTTTTTCTTAACTCTATATTAACATCGCTGAAATATTTTTCCTTACCCGCACTCAGTAAATCGCTGCTGTCATTTAAAGAGCTATAGTAAGAGAAATTAGCAGCTATAGTCGTACCATACTTTCCGCCTATTTTAGTTCCTGTTTTAAAAGTGTAATAGAGATCCGTTTGTCCACCTATTTCACCTTTAGGCTGAGTGCTATAAACATAGATATTACTAGTAAGATTATCGTGCTGCTTGGTTAATGCCGGTAGATAATTCAAAGGCCCAATTGTTGCGAATTCTTGTTCTCTGTCACTTTTAAAATCAATATTCGTCAAGGCTCTGAAACTGATCGATGCACCCAAGTTGTTTTTTGTGAAAGAACTGTTTAATTGTAATGCATTTCCCTTTTTAAAACTATAATTATTTACCAAATGCGGGTCTTTGCCCTTATTAACATATTCTGCATTTAAAGAAAAGTTATTGGTAGAAAAATCAAGTCTGGTTGCAAATGCATTAACCGTAGCGGGAAAATTATCTAAAGGTCCAGTGTATTCTTCATATTTACTAACATAACTGCCTCCCAAAGTGATAGCAGGAGTATGTTCATTTTCTTTTACTTTTAATAAAGAAATCAAATTAATTTCAGCATCCATGCCTCGGGTAAGGGCTTTGGAGTAATCAAATATTTCCCGTACCCTTCCATAAATGACTTTGACTTTCATGAAATCAGTCGGCTCAACATATACATTAAATCCTTCCAAAGCATTATTGATTCCAATTTGCCTATTTTCATAAGCCCTGAAAATTAATCCTGAACCAAATTGTTCGTAAAAATCTCCAACCTGAACAGCAAATTTATTTTGTGTGTATTTGAAATATTTGTTTACAATTTTATTATTGCTTTCAACAGTAAAAGGGAAATATCCCATGATTGGCGGCATATAAGATTCGTACTGAATGCCGGCGGAAAAATCACCGTAATTATAATCTAATTTTAAAAAACCATTGGAGGAGAATTTTTCTAAGGGTTGAAGAGCTTTTATTTTATCATCTTTCATATAATACTGAGAAGTATTTTCATAACTCCCGTTGAAATGTCCAGTTATGTATTGTGAATTATATTGAGCAAATGAATGTTTGAAAAAATTGAAGGTTAAAATAGATGATAATAGAATTACTTTAAATTGATAGCTCTTCATTAGATATTGATTTCTAGTTAATATGAGTTTTTTTATAAAAAATATTATAGATTCTTGATTGTCTCAAATAAGTTTTCCTCCTCTCCTGCAATATAACCGGTATGACGATACACTATTTTTCCGTTTTTGAAAAGGATGACATGAGGTACATCAGTTATATTCAATGCTCTTTTAAGCTCACTATTTACATCTGTAAAAACATCAAACTTCCATCCTTTACCCCTTACGAAGGGTTTCACTCTTTGAGCTGTTCTGGAGTCATCAATGGCTACGCCATAAAATTTAAAAGGTTTAATGGCTTGCTTTTCTTCAAAAGCATCATTGATGTTGTCCAGCTCAGATATACAAGGTATGCACCAGGTTGCCCAAAATGAAATGACCATAACAGTATCTTTACTTTCATTCACTAGGTCTTTGAAATCAATTTGTCTGCCCGAAACAGCTTTTAATTTTACAGATGGAAGACTTTCCTGAGCAGAAAGGGATAAAGAAATAAAAACTAAAAAGGTAAAAGTTAATATACAGGTCTTTTTCATATATTGATAATTATATTGTATCGTTCAAAAAAATTATTTGCGAAGTACTGATTTTTTTTGAGATAATTGACAAATTAATTGTTTTTTATCTTACTTTCATCATCTAAACTAATATTATAAATGAAAAAAATTATTCTGACTAGCATTCTTTTCATTGGAATGACTGCAATTTTTACTTCTTGTAAAAAATCCAATAACGCAACACCGGCTGGAAACTGCCCTACTACAGATAGTTTGTATATTTTCCTATCTTCTTCATCCATAGAAAACAATGGATTTGATTATGTTAATATTACAGTAAAAGATCAATCAGGAAATGACATAACAAGCACTTGTACTTTGTTATTAAACAATTCTCAAGCTATTACAAGTTCTTTTGTTCCTACTTCTGCCGGGACATTTACGATTAAAGCCATTACTCAAAGTTGCAGTATTCCTTCTCAGGTAAAATCTGTTGTTGTTTCCTCTGTAGGCCCATCTCCATTCACTCAAAAGATATTATGTGAAGATTTTACAGGTACTTGGTGTGGATATTGTCCTCGATTGTCTTATTCCTTGGAACAATATTCATCTTCTGATTCCAATTGTATTTATATAGCAGTACACGGAAGTGGTTCTGATCCTTATAAATTCCAATACTATTCTTCATTTATGAATAAATTTGGTGCTACGGGTTTTCCCACTGTTTTACTAAACAGGAAGAAGCAACCTGATCTTACTTATGGATGGAGTGAAGATCCTGCTGATCTTGATTTGGCATTACAAGCTTGGGCTCCATTAGGTTTGGGTATAACCAGCTCAGTGAATGGTAATTCAGTGACTGGGACAGCTAAAGTAAAATTCAATGTTTCCACTGACAGATCTCTAAAAATTGTGGTGGCTTTGGTTGAAAACGGATTGGTGTATCCTCAAACTAATTATTACTCTCCGCAATATGGTGCTACACCTTATTTATATGGAGGTATAAGTCCTATCAATAATTTTGTACACAATGGTGTCTTAAGAAGAACAGCCACTGATTTGTATGGAGATGCTATTCCAACAACTGCTACTTTAAAAGATAATGTCTGGGAATTTCCTTTCACTATGAATTTATCTGGAAATACTGCAGGTGGTACTTACAATGCTGTTGCTGCTAACTGTGGTATTGTAGCATTTGTAGTTGATGGCGTTACCGGTTCTCCAAAAGGAATCCTTAATGTTCAATATGCAAATGTTGGGGATGTAAAGGATTTTGACTAAAACTAAATTGATATTTTTTATATAGCCGTCACTTATGGGACGGCTTTTTTATTTTCTAATTTTTTTGAGATAGTATTGTATTCATAAGTTATGGAAATTAATTCCAGCTCTTATTGTATTACTTGTTCTTTTATGCAAGCCCAAAAAATGCAGGAAAATTATTTAATTAATTCAAGCAGTTGCTTGATTCCTTCCGTGGCAGTATTTTCAAAAGGGATGATGTTTCGAAGATTACCTATTAAAGGTATTTTTCTATCAATGATGTATTTGGGAGTTTCATCAGGAACATAATGAATTAATCCTGCGGCTGGATAAACCTGAAGGGATGTTCCAATCAAAACAAACAAATCGGCAGTTGACATGATGGCTGCCGCCTCTTCAATGAGCGGAACGGGTTCTTCAAACCATACAATATGTGGCCTTAGTTGAGCTCCGTCACTCGCTTTATCACCAAATTGAATATCTTCTCTTATTTCCATTATAAGATCATCATTGACTGAACTTCTCATTTTAAAAATCTCGCCATGCAAATGCATTACATTTTTGGACCCTGCTCGTTCATGCAGATCATCTATGTTTTGGGTAACTATCGTAACATCAAATTTTTCCTGCAAAGTTGCTAAGCCTACATGAGCAGTATTCGGTTCTGCAGCAGCAACATCCCTTCTGCGCATATTGTAAAAATCGAGTACCAGTTGTGGATTTTTTTTGAATGCCCTTGGCGTAGCAACATCTTCTATATTATAACCCATCCACAAACCATCACTGTCTCTGAATGTTTTCAATCCACTTTCGGCTGAAATACCTGCACCTGAAAGAATTACAAGATGTTTTTTCTTCATGTTAGTATTGCTATTTTTCTCCTGCTAATTCCAACACCGTTTTCCATTCGTTTTCTTTTACTGTTTGCACGGATAGTCTGCCCAATCTAACCAAATCCATATTGGCTAATCTTTTATCTGATTTTATCTGAGCAAGCGTAACTGGATTTTTCAATTTCTTCAATGGCTTCAAATCTACCACTACCCATGCTTCTTCATCTGTAGTTGGGTCTTGATAATATTCTTTTACCACCTTTGCAATTCCAATGATCTCCACCCCTTCATTACTGTGATAAAAAAATACTTCATCGCCCTTTTTCATTGCTTTTAGATTGTTTCTTGCTCCATAATTTCTCACCCCATCCCAAAAGGTTTTTTTGTCTTTTATAAACTGATCCCAACTGTATTTGAATGGTTCAGATTTTACCAGCCAGTAAGCCATAGCATATAGTTTTTTTATGGTTGAAAATCAAATAATGTTGCAGTAAAAACGCCTCTCTCCCGTTTTTTAAATATCGCTTTCCAGTTTCCAATGTATCTTATCAAACTAGGTACAATTAAATCTTTACATTTTGTCATCTCCACTTCCATATTTACTTTAAAGTCATACACACCGGCATCATAACTCAATAAATAATTTCTGGCTACTACTTGCAAACTGCTGTCTTCAAACCAGGTAGTCATTTCATCCACAATCACATCATCTTCTCTGCCGGGCTTTACTTTTTGTTTAAAGACATAACAGTTCATGTTGTTACGCACATCCATATCAATTGACATGTCGTAACTATCTGAAATATCTTCTTCAAAGATAGCAGTCTTATTACTGATAAAGGGCAATCCATTGATTCGTTTACCCGGATTGAAAAACAACATTTTCAACTGTTCCTTATGTTTGTCCATCCCTGATTTATTATTAACTGAAAATTCATTACTGCCCACTATATTGGTTTCATTACATACTTGTCCCTTTGTAAAAAATAAGGAAGCATACATCTGAGCAGTGTAGTAATTGAACTGATGTTGATTATCGTATATGTCTCCTGAAGTCTGCTCTTCCAACACTTGCATTGTTCTGCATTTACCGGTTCTGATTTGTTTGGTTTTAGAATGTAAGGATGCTTTTAATTTTTCTTCTTTGTGCAGCATCCTTATATCATTTATGGCTGTATACCCAATCATTCTAAGGTTTCTGAATGATTTATAAAAGCTACTGTCTGACTTTATTCTGTTGATGAAAGATGGAACATTTAGTTTTGTACTGAGAACAACTGGTGAAAGCGTGATATAATTATTAAAGTATTCGGCAGAATCATTTTGGGCTGAACACAAATTGTTTTTTAGCAAAAGAAGAAGTATAAAAAACAGATACTTTTTCACATTGAAATTTATTTAGCAAATATCATTCTGTAGTCTATGTTGATTTTTCCTTTGGTAATATCATCCAGTTTACGCTTAAGCAATGTGCGTTTAAGGGCTGTTATGTGATCAATAAATAGTTTACCATCTATATGGTCATACTCATGTAAAATTATTCTTGCTGTTAAGCCATTGAAGGTTTTTGTTTGAGCAACAAATTGCTCATCCATGTATTCAATGGTAACGGATTGATGTCGCAAGATATCTTCCCTTACTTTTGGAATGCTTAAACAACCTTCATTGTAGCTCCATTTTTCTCCGGAAAGCTCTTTTATTCTCGCATTGATAAAAACACCTTTAAATCCCGGCTCATCCGGGTACATGCCTTTTTCATCTTCCTCCTGGTTTTCAAAAATTTGTTGACTGTCCATTACAAACAATCGGATAGATTTATTGATTTGTGGCGCAGCTAAACCTACACCATTACTGTTGTACATGGTTTCCCACATGTCTTCCAATAATTTTGTAAACCCTTCATAATCATGACTGATATCAACAGCCACTTTTCTTAGTATTGGAGATCCGTATGCAACAATTGGTAGAATCATTATTAATAAAAAAAGTAAAAATTAAAAAGTGAAAATTAAAAATTAAAACCATTAAACCTTAAACTATTGAAATGATGAACCGTTTAACCTTGACCGCTTTAGCGAATCTCCTTATCGAGTCTCCACTGCAACGACATTTCAAAAGATTTGGTTGGTTTAGGTCCATTTTTCAAATCACTGGTAATGATATCGTAAGTTAATCCTAATTGTGTTTTTCCAAATTCCAAGAAAATGTAGGGAGAAATGGCATCTTTACTTCTGATCCATGCTCCAGCACCAACAAAATCATATAAATTTTCTCCAAGCATTTTAGCTACGGATACTCCTCCCAATATATAATCCATGGAGGCTTGATTCTGATACAAAGCTTTTACATTGAACATCACATCGTCGCTAATGTAATGCTGCCAACTCATCTGTGCAGAATATCTGACAGGAATTACCTGATTGTCGTCTTTCAATACCGATTGCTTTGGTCTGTTCAAATGATAAGCAGAAATACCCGCATCAAAATATGTGCCGTTCTCACGATTTTGATAATTGTATAACAATCCTGTACCTAAACTGATAAAGGATTTCATACTGGATAAAGCTGCTTCACCTGTAGGTAAACCAATATTGTATCCCACTTCACTTCTAAATTGCTCAGAAAAAGTGAGATTGGAAAAGTCTATATTTCTGTTTCCATATGTGGCATTAAATCCAATTCCTAGTTTTTGCATTCCCTCATAATCCAATTCTTTTTGATAAGAGCCAGAGGCCATCAGGTAATTGCTGGTAAAAACACCTTTCATAGTGTTGTCATTCATGAATAATAAACCCAAACTGTAAGGCTTATTTTCCGAAGCATCCATTGCATTTAATCTTCCATCTATTTCAATGCTGGTAGTATTTATTGGATTGATGGAGCTAATCCATTGCTGACGATAATTGCTGATGGCTCTGAATGATCCGTCAAAATGTCCTGTATAGGCAGGGTTTACTGTTAATGGTGCCGAATAAAACTGAGTAAAATGAGGATCTTGGGCCATGGATTGAAACCCAATTAAGCTAGCGATGAAAAGTAGTTTGATATTTTTTATTTGCTGCATTTTTATTTTTTTTAACTAACGGTAATGTATAGTTGATATTTCGGATGATTATTTTAATAATATGGTTGAACCGCTTCTCTTTACAATTTTTCCATAAATATCGACTCCCTCAGCTATCCACATGTATGTTTCCATAGGTTGCTTTTGTCCCTTAAAGAAACCATTCCAGCCTTTGCCTCTTTCACTCGTTTGATATACCAATTGTCCCCAACGGTCAAAGACTTTGAAGTAATGGAATTCTTTTATTCCAACAGGTTCAGGAATCAATACATCATTTTTGCCATCTCCATTAGGAGAGAAACCTCCAGGTACATAAATTTCAACTTGTTTGAATATTCTAACCAATAAAGTATCTGTTATTTTACAGCCTTCTTTAGTGGTAATATTAATGGTGTATTCTACTTCTCTTCCAAAATTGTAAATTGGATTTGCAATATTGATATTGTTCAAACCTGCGCCTGGAGTCCATAAATAAACTGCAGGACTATCTACTTTTCTTGCTTGCAATTGCATGTCTTTCCCCTGTAAAGCATTGATAGAAGTATAACGTGTATTCTTATAAGGGTTAGGGAATACAGATATTAACATAGTGGTAGTAGCAGCGCAAGTACCGGCGCCAAGTGTTGGAGTAAATGTATGTAATTGAGTAATAGTATTGCTGATGGTAGACGGTGTCCAAAATCCTGGTATACCATTCAATGAAACTGTTTGTAAAGTTGGAGTAGTGCCACCAATACAGATTGAATTTATGGGGTCAAATACCGGAACACCTGCAGGATCTATACTTACTACTAATGCTGCTCTAGGCCCCTCACAAGTACCTATTGATTCACAAACATAGTAAGTTGTGTTATTAGCTGAACCAGTAGAAGGCGTTGGAGCTGATGATGACCCGCTTCCTCCACTGGCAACGGTAAACCACAATAAGCCGTTACCCGTGGCAGTTAGTTGAGTTGCGTTTGTACCCTGACAAAAATGTATTGGCGTTGTTACTATTGGTGCATTTTGAGGAGCAGGGTTCACTGTAACCACTATCTCTGCTCTTGAACCAGGACAAGATCCTATTGAAGATTGACTAACATAATAAGTAGTATTGCCAGGAGTGTTAGTTAATGGTGTTGGTGCATTAGGGTCACCTATACCACCAGTTGAACTGTCATACCAGTATAAGTTTGAACCAGTAGCTGTCAAAGTACTCGCTGTTACATTTTGACAATATACAACCGGTGAACTTACTGTAGGCGGGGCACTATAAGGACTTACTGAAACAACAATAGCAGCTCGTGGCCCTTCGCAATTACCATTATTTTGAGAAACGTAGTAAGTGGTATTTCCTGATGCAGTTGTAATTGGTGTAGGCGCAGTAGCGTTTCCAATACCACCTATTGAAGCACTATACCATAATAAGGATGTACCCGTTGCCGTTAGTTCGTTAGCTGTGGCATCCTGACAATATTCTACCGGAGTTGTAACTGTTGGTACATTTGGTAGCGGATTAATGGTAACTTCTATCAATGCTCTTGGGCTCTCACATCCATTTTCAGTCTGACTTACATAATATCCAACATTACCTGCTGTTGTAGTGGATGGAGATGGTGTAGTAGCACTGCCGGTTCCACCTGTTAATGTACTATACCATAATAAGTTGGTACCTGTTGCCTCTAAAGGAGTAGCCGTTGCATTTTGACAATATTCCACCGGAGTATTTACGGTTGGTTCTGCGGGTGCAGGATTGACCGTTACTGTTATGCTTCTGCTTGTATCTACACAACTTTGTGCATTACGAAGTGCGACTCTATACGTGCCTGATTGCGTAGCAGTATAATTTTGAGCGGTTGCTCCCGGAATATTTACCCCGTTGAGCATCCATTGATAATTTGTATTGATTGCAGCACGAAGAACTGTAGAATCTCCCGCACAGAAGGTGGTAGGTCTTGTATAGGTAACACTCGTATCAACGGTAGAAACATTGATGCGCACACTGTCTATACAACTGTGGATTCCATTACTAACTTTGCAATAATAAGTTGTTGTAGTTGTAGGTGAAACATTGATCAAGTTAGTTACAGCATTTGTAGACCATAATTGCGTAGAAGGTGAAGCAAAATTCGTTTCTATATTTAAAGTAATACTGCTTCCCTTACAAATGGTGCTATTTGATTGAATGATATTAGATTTAGTAATACTTACATAGACACTGTCAGTTCCACCACAGCTTGCCAGTGAAACTGTTACTTTGTACCAACCATTGTTTTTTACGGTTAAATTTTGTGAAGTAGCTCCCGTATTCCATATATAGGAGGTGTATCCAGCTCCAGCATTCAATATGGTGCTGTCGCCACAAATCTTTAAAGTATCGGTAGTAAATGCGTTATATGTTCCACTGCAATACACAAAGCCTACTAAAGTTGCTGTACCATTAGGGCTAGTAACGATCACAGAGCCTGATGCGCCGGTACTCAATACTGCAGTAATGGTCGTGGCATTTACAACTGTGTAAGAAGCTGCAGCTACTCCTCCAAAACTAACAGCAGTTGCTCCTGTAAGATTAGTACCTGTTATAGTTATCGTTGCTCCGGATGTACCATAAGTTGGAGTAAATGAAGTGATGGTGGGTGTGTTGACAGAACTCGTTAAAGTTCCTGAGATACCTCCAATTGCAAACTGGCCAAAAGTAGTGATAGAATCAGGAGGAGCGGCAGTTCCGGAAGATCCAAATTCAGATTGAACATTTCCAATGTCAAGAATACCTCCAAAATTTTTCCAGATATTGGTATTCCAACGCAGTACTTTCAATTGTGAAGGTACGGCTACAGTGGAAGCAGTCAGACTGTCATAATACAAACTTAGGTAAGTTGCATTGCCTGTACCTGTTTTCGAAATATCCCAGTAATAATTGGAAACCATATCAATAGTGCCGGGAATTAATCCTGCAGAAGCATTTGTATTGGGCGCTTTGAATTCAACTGTCCAATCTGTAGGCGATGTATTTCCGGTAATATTGATTCTTGCTTTAGCCAATTGATTAGCATTGTCAGATACGGGGAAAATATAGCCCATATTGGGAACATTGGCACTTCTTTTCAATTTACCGATAACATGGCTGGTACGAGTACCCGTTACTAAAGCTGTACCCAAAGGATTTTGTACAAACAAAATTTTGTTGTTTGTTTTCATATCTAGATTACCATTAACAAAAGTCAAGATTGAATTACTGCTGTTGGGAAGATTAATATCAGTCAGAGAGGTTACATCTCCTGAGATTTTATTAATCTTCACACTTACGTCATTCGTTATTCCGGTTGCAACACTTGAAAAAGTAGCATTGGTTGTTCCACCCAATTCCAACAAGCAACCAGTGTTACCACCTGATTCAGTTATCAATCCGTTGTTTGTAACATTTCCATTCACAAGAATAGTGGTTGGTTGAGAACCACTGGCTCCTCTATTGATGTCTAGTGTAGTGCCTGTCGCAGTAGTCAGATTTCCATTAACACTAAGAGTATATAAAGTTGTAGTACTTGTGCTAAATACCCATTTACCTGCACCATCATCAACAATATTTACATTATTAAAAGTTAAGCTCATATTGAAACCAACAGTAGTATTGGTATAATTTGGAGCGTTGAACTCATAGTTACCATAACTACCCAGTAAGGAGTTCATAGTTAAGGTTGGTGCATTGGCAACAGCACCTGTACAAAGTATCAACGAATTCGGATTGTAAGTTCCTGATGGTATTGAACCTCCGTTTTTATAAACTTCATATACACTTCCTGAATCCATGTAAAAGGTAGTGGGAGTTCCTGTACCATTAGAACTTGTACCACCATATCTGATTTTTCCTCCTGCTTTAACGGTTGTAATGCCTCCGTTTACATACATCATTCTTGAGCTTGAACCTGAAAAATCTAATGTTCCAAAAATATCACAAGTAGATGTTGAAACTGAAGGCAATTGAAGTCTAATTCCTCCTGTACCTATGATATTAAGCGTAGAGCCTGCATCAATTTTTATTGCTTGAATTGTAGCAGCACCACCTACTGTAATGTTTCTTGCAGCAGTAGCTGTAAAATTCACTACAGCATTGTTCATAATTCTGATTGAGTTTGGCGTATAATCAGCATCAATAGTTATGGTTGCAGCTCTATCAACGATGATATTATCCAAGGATGTTGGTACACCTGTGGTTCCGGTACCATTTGATAATGTATTCCAATTGGATGCAACACTGTAAACACCTCCAATAGAACCTACCCAAAAATAGGTTGTAGCATAGCAAATATTTACAATTGAAACAAAGAAGACAATGAGTAAAACTGATACTTTTTTCATTAAAGTGAATTTATATTTCGTATAATGCAAAGAAAAACAGCCTTCGCGGATGCGAATTTACGAATATAATATGTTAAAATTCAGGGAAGTATCAACAAATGAGGATAAGTTTTAAGGAATGGCAGGCAACGTTTTTTAAGCATAAATTAAATTATTTAATTTATGTATATCAAAACTGATTTTTTTCTGATGTCAAAGTTTCGATGTCTTCAATAAGTCTTTTCATTTCAATTGATAATGTACCATTGTATATTCCACGTATTCTTCTTTTTTTATCCAATAAAATTACATTTTCTGTATGTAAAAACTCACTGCCTTTTTGATAATATCCAATAATATTTCCGGCGAAATACTCTTTTTTGGCAATACGGTATATATCTTCCTGTTTTCCTGTAAGCAAATACCATTTTCTACTGATGATGCCATGAGTAGTTGCATATTTTTTTAAAACCGCCACGCTGTCCATATCAGGTGTAACAGAATGAGACAAAATCAGTATTTTGTCATCATTTTTAAACTTTTCCTGAACCATCAATAAATTGCTTGCCATTTTCGGACAAATACTCGCACATCTTGTAAACATAAAATTGGCTACATATATTTTACCTTTGACAGTTTTTTCTGTAATGGTTTGACCATCCTGGTCCGTAAATGAAAATGAGGGTATTTGATGTATTGTATCGTATTCAGGAGATGCTGAATTTATCCATTCAGGCGTGAAATCAGGTTTGTTGATAAATGGTAATGAAGACTGGTCGGCTTTGTATTTACAACCAAAAGATAAGATGAATAAAAAAAGAAAAGTGTATTTAACCATTGAATAGAAAAATCATTTTTTGAGTATTGAATTATTTGAATTTTGACGCCTTAGTTGGTGTCATCACTAATGAGCACAGAATCATAAGGATTTTGACAAATCTGGTAACCTATAAATCCGTATTTTTTTCCATTTTTCATTACATAATTTGCTCTAACTGAGCCATCTCCCCACCACAAACGCTGGCTACCATCCTCCTCTCCCTTTTTATAATGAAAGCACTTAATCAAAAGACCAGTGTTGGCCCATTCTTTGAATTCTCCTTCATACTCATCACTATAAGCTGTAAATGTAAATCTGGGCTTGCCATTGGACCACCAGCCTTGGTGAAGTCCTTCTTTTTTTCCGTTGATGTAAAATCTTATTTCTTCGGGCTGTTTATTTTCAAACCATTTTCGAAGATATCCCTCTTCTACTCCATTAAAATAAGAACAAACTAAAGCCGTGTCTCCGTCTTTGAATATTCTATACCGGTAACCTGAAAAAAGTTGATTATTTAAATAGACCGTATCATTATGAATGGTTAATTCAGCATCATTTTTAAAATTAAACGGAACGGTCTTAGCAATTTTCAATTCCTTGCTTTCTGAATTGTTTACGGGATGATTATTGCATGAAAATAAAGCAATGAATATTATAACACATATCCAATTGGTTATTTTCTTCATCCGTTCATAATTTTATTGTGTAACTGTACCCTTGGTTCCATAGAAGCCATTACCATTCAAGTAAGGAGCATCTGCGGTAAAATGATAATGATAAATGCCTGCTGGGTATTCTGTAGTTGTATGAGTATGTCCATGGAATTCATCCAATCCTGTTGGGATACTTCCATCATTTTCTTCTGGACCATACACTGGAAACCCATCTAATAAAAATCCTAGTAGAGAATGTCTGGTCGCATATACTTGTGTTAGAAACTTTGGTTCTACGTGGTAGTGGTACATACCGGACATTTGCGGATGTGCCCAATATTGATCAAAACCATGTATTTCATCTGCAATCAATGTGCCACCAGCAGCATATTGATTAAAAAAGGGCACACCATCTAAAGCAACACCAATTACTCCCATTGGTGTTGCGGCATGTGTAGCTGCCACAGTGGGAAACGCAGGTATTTTCAGCGTAATGTTTTGTGTTTGAATATTATTTGGGGCTCTATTAAAAGCCAGGTTATTGAATGTGGGACCGCTAAAAGCTTCGTACAATGGATTATTGGTAGGCCAGTAAACACTCTTATGATTTGGTTGGTCACTTGTTTTAACAGTAACAAAAGTGCCATCATAAGTGATGCTGGTAGCACCATATATTAAATTGAATGCTGCGGGCATTCCCGATCCTCCGCCATTACTGTTCACCATTAAATTTATCGAACAAGATTGTCCACCAAAACTAATTGGAAAACTTGCTATACCTTGCATGGATGGCGTACCTGTAATTAGAAAAGTTAAATTACCATTGCCGCTATTCAAAGTTGCTGCTTGTAAAACTGCTGATAAGCCTGTAACTCCAGTTGATGAAATAGCCGATCCTGATGAATAGGAAACTCCGTTTCCACCAGAATAAGCGATAGTAGCTGTGGCACTATAAATATTGCCAGCAGTTGCCGTATTTGAGAAAGAAACGCCTGAACAAGCCAATCCAGTAATAGTGGCACCTGCATAGGGGTCTTTTTTCTTACACGAAACGAATGAAAGCATTAGAAAGCCTAGTATTCCTAAAATGTAATGCAAATTTAATCTCATGTTTATTGGTTGTTTAATTAAAATAAGTAATAAAAAAAATTAGATGTAAGTTAATGAGAATTCCTTTGTTAATTTATAATGTTTTTTCCTTTTCTTTTAAAAGCCCATTCTATGCATCATTCGCATGTCTCCCCCACCTCCAGGCATTCCCATTGAAGACATCTGGTCTTTTTGTTGCCCTTTGAATTTATTCAATCTGTAAACTATAGTTAGTAAAAAATACCTACCCAATCTATTGGTTTTTGTGTCAGTATAACCACTGCTGTTAATAGTTCTGTTTATTCCAATGTTTTGATTCAATAAATCAAGTCCTTGTAATTTGATAGATAAGTTTTTGGAAGCTAAAAGCTGTTTTTCTAAAGTTGTAGTTATTATAAGTGGGTTCGCATTAACATTGGAGGATAAACCTGAATTCAATGTTTTATCAACATCATAGCTAAAGATAAAATCATGCTTAAGAAAAATTCTTGCATTATTGGAAAGCGTCCAAGCTTGTGTATTGGAGTTTAAATCGGATTGTAATGAATTTTTATTGCTGTTGATGCTGTAATTAATAGCAATGGTTGTCTCCAACCATTTTTTTATTTTTATGTCTGTTGAAAAACGCTGACCAATCACCCAATTGGTACCTGTATTTTTTTGGTTTATATCGAAACTGTCGCGCAGAAATGAAATGTTATTGTTGTAAGCGATATTTCCTCCAGCATTAAAAACATATTTTCTGTTTTGAATTGGTTTGGAAATATTGTAAAATCCAAAGAAAGTGTAGTAGCCATTGGTATTTTCATATCTAGTTTCCTGAGCTCCTCCTCTTAATAGTTTTGTGCTGTTTACAATTTTATCCTGCGTAAAAGAAGCACTGATGTTTCCAAAGAATACATTGCCTGAAATCATGTCGAAATTATTATAACGCATGCTGAAAGTATTGGTGAATTCGGGCTTCAAATTTGGGTTGCCAATGCTAATGAATTGAGGATTAGAATTGTCTAATACTGGTTGCAGCTGTGCATTGCTTGGTTGACTCGTATTTCCGTTATAGTTGATGTTTAATGAACGGCTCTTGGAAAAATTATAAGCAAATCTGATGACCGGATAATAATTAATCAGATTATTTTTGAACTGTGTTTTTCCGGTGATGGATTTTGTTTCAATAGTTGCAGGTTGGGCGGACAAACCTACTGTGTAATTGTATTTCTTTTTGGTGGTGCGAAGATTCAGTCCAAAGCGATTGGTCTGATAAGTACTATTGTAAATATTGCTCAACGATTCATCATAGGTTTCCGTTTTGGTCAGTGTATCTATGCGGTAATTTTTTCTGTCGTTTCCAATGTATTGGTAGTTATAGGAATAATTGAACTCCAGGTTTCTTGTTTTGGTAAGCGGTTCAGTATAAGATAATTTACCCCCATAATTTTTGGAGCTGTTTTCCTGGAGTATTCTTTGCAACAAAATCGAATCCTTTGTTGGAACATTGGGCAGGAATATGTTGGTATAATTATCATAAGCTTCATCTGAATTTGTTGCTGATTTTCCTCCGTTAACATTAAGTGAAATACTTCTTCCTTTTTTCTTAAAGCGGTGGTTAAATAACAATGTTCCAGATAAATTAGGGCTATTTGCTTCACTAAGGTCATTCATGATTCCATCGGATATTTTGTACGAATCAATATTTGTTTTGAATGTATCTAGATAGGTTACATTGGTTTTGTTGTATGAAACATTTGGACTGAATTTTATAAAATTCATTGAGTCAATTTTAAATTCTATGTTAAATGAAAACCGATGGTTATCAACCAATGAATAATTGTCTGAATTGTGAACGAACGAAGTTGTTTTATCTTGAAATAAACTTTGCTGAGTAGAAGTCTTTAGCGTGCTTGAACCTTTGTCTGAAAAACTATAACTGCCGTAAATAGAAATTCTAGGCCCCCATTCATCGCGATAATTCAATCCAAAGGATTTTAATGTGTTTAATCCATCGTTATTTCCTAGACTTCCAATGGATGAAGCTACTCCTGCTCCCCCTCTTCCAATTCCCATAGATCTTGCCATACCTGCCATCATATTGCCCATTGCTCCTCCCATCGATCCAAAGTTGAATAAATTAGCATTGGTATTGTTCATATTGCTCAACAAAGAAATTTGCTGATTGTTGTTAAATCTGTTTATAGAAAGTGATCCAATATAACGGTCTTGTGTACCTGCACCTGAAGTAACATTTCCAAAATAACCTTTGTTTTTATCTTTCTTTAAAACAATATTCATTGTCTTAGAAGGATCGCCGTCTTTGATCCCTGTAAAGACAGCCTGATCTCCATAATCATCAATAAATTGAATTTTATCTACCATATCAGCATTCAATTCTCTGGTAGCCGTGGTTACATCTCCGTTGAAAAAATCCTTACCATTTACTTTGACTTTTGTTACCTGTTTTCCTTGGGCTGTGACGGTACCATCTTTGTCAACTTGTACACCCGGAAGATTCTTCAACATCGTTTCCACATTGTCATTTTTTCTGAACATAGTGCTGTCAACCAAATATGAAACAGTATCTTCTTTGATTTGTATTTTTTGAGATTCTATAGTAATGCCACTGAGCATTTTGCCGGAAGGATTTAGATTGATATCATCTATTGTTTGGTCGACTGAATGTATGAGTTCAATTTCTTTAAAAAATTCATCATAGCCTATGAATGAAACAGCTATTCGAATTTTGGTTTTATTGGTTAGTAAAAACGAATAATTCCCATTTTCATCACTGGTAGTTTTTGAACTGTCCTTTTTTGTATAATCAATCATTACAATCGTTGCATTTGACAAAATGTTACCTGATTTATTTTTTACAGTTCCTCTAATCGTGAAACTGTTCTGAGAATATCCGCAAATTGAAAACAGCAAAAAGAAAAGAATTGCAATTGTATTTTTCATTGCGTTGATTGATTTAAAGTATAAAAATGCAAATAGAACTAAAATGTTTGATTAATTAAAAATCAATTTGTTAAAGAGTCTAAAAATCAGTTCTTCTTCTTTTCAAAAGAATAAACGTAAATGTATTTCTCTATCAATTGATTGAATTCATCTCCCTGATTGAATAAAAAACAGTGTTTTACCGGCAATACATATATTGGAAAATCCGCCAATTCAGATTTAAACTTATCCATTCTTACGGCGTCTTTTTCAGTGATCAATATCATCTTATTGCTCGATTGTATTTTTTTAAATTGTTTTTTAATGTATAGTAAGTCATCATAAGAAAAAATATGATGATCAGGATATTTGATCATCTCATAAAAACGAACCTGCTGGTTAAGGTAATCTTTAATTGGTTTTGGATTGGCAATACCACAAACCAACAATACTTCGTCTGTATTTTCAATTTTTCTCAAATCATGATTGAACAAATGATAGGGAGTTCCGTATTCAATTGCTGTAAAAAAAACAGACTGATTAGGTAACGGATTCAGTTCATGAATCAATTTTATTTTTTCATCTGAAGAAAATTCAGGTTTACACTTTGTAACTACAATGATGTCTGCTCTTTTACTGCTTTCTCTCACATCTCTCAAATCACCTGCAGGAAACATAAGGTCTCTTGTGTATAAATTCGAATAATCGGTAAGGATGATATTAAATCCTGCACGAACAGCTCTGTGTTGAAATGCGTCATCCAAAACAATAATCTGTGTTTCGGGGCGCTGATGTAAAATTTGAGGAATGGCAATCAGTCGTTCTTCGCCTACTGCTACTGTTATATCCCGAAATTTCAAATGAAATTGCATCGGTTCATCTCCTATATCCAAAGCTGTGGTTGATTCGTTAGCTATGGCAAACCCCTTTGTTCTTCTTTTATATCCTCTGCTTAATGTAGCAACGGTGAAATTTTTTTTTAGATGTTCAACAAT
>CAMCAY010000029.1 GCA_945872815.1 Chitinophaga pinensis | reverse complement strand
TAACTTTTACTTCCGTTTTGAACAAATATCAATTCAATTTACTTTATTGAATCTCCAAAACGTTCGACCATTTTCTCTACCAATTTATACGTTGCAGGACAATAATCAATATTTTGCTTGTGTATATAAGCATATTCTGTCCATTTCTTCTTAGACAAATGCGGGAATCCTGAACAATCGACCGGTCTTATGGCGTAAATGGAACATTTATTATCCTTAAGATTCAAAAACTGACAAGGCTGGTTCTTATTAACCAGGTCTTTGTTTTTATCTTTTTGCAACCATTGTTTTCTGAATTCATCAGGCGTTTGATTGAAATGTGCTGATATTCTTTTCAAATCTTGTTTGGTAAAAGTCGGTGTCATTTTTTTACAACAATTAGCACAAGAAAGACAATCAACTTCGGCCCAAACTTCCTTTTCTATCAAAGGCGTAATTTTATCAATTCCTCTTGGTGGATTTTTTTCTGATTTATTCAGAAAAGAACGAAATGCCTTTCTGTGAATAGAAAGCTTTCTTGCAAAAGATCTGAAATTTACGGCTTGCATGTAATCAAAAATATGAATGTTAAAAATAAATTCCTTGCGAAAATAATGTTTAATTAAATTGTATAATCATATTTGAAAAATAAAACTGAATTATAGATGTGGGATGCTCATAAAAAAGGTTTTAAAGCATGGTTGCAATTGGAGAAATCGCTTTCGGATAATTCTGTTCAGGCTTATTTACATGATGTAGACAAACTAACCGCATTCCTAAATATTCAAGGGGTAAAAAAAAATCCTGCAGATATTGAATTAAAAGAACTAGAAGGTTTTTTAATGTGGGTTAATGAGATCGGAATGACAGCAACATCTCAGGCAAGGATAATATCTGGTTTGAGAAGCTTTTATAAATTCTGTATGCTCGAACAGATTTCCGATAAAGACCCAACAGCTTTATTGGAAGCACCTAAATTAAAAAGGTTATTGCCGGATACTTTGTCTTTTGAAGAAATAGAAAAAATAATTCAACAAATTGATTTAAGCGTTCCCGAAGGAGGGCGAAACAAAGCTATTTTTGAAACGATGTATAGCTGCGGCCTTCGTGTTAGCGAGTTGGTGAACTTAAAAATAAGCTCCTTGTATTTAGATGTGGGATTTATTAAAGTTATTGGGAAAGGAGATAAACAAAGGCTGGTGCCAATTGGTTCAGACGCTATAAAATACATCAATATCTACAGAAACAGTATCCGAAATCAATTGAAGATTGCTAAAGGTCACGAAGATTTTTTATTCCTTAACAGGAGAGGGAAGGGTATGACAAGAGTAATGATATTTCTGATTTTAAAAACATTGGTTAAAAAATCAGGACTTAATAAGAACGTTTCCCCTCATACTTTCAGGCATTCTTTCGCCACTCACTTAGTAGAGGGGGGAGCTGATTTGCGAGCTGTTCAGGAGATGCTTGGACATGAAAGTATTACTACTACTGAGATTTATACTCATCTCGACAGAGATTATTTGAGATCTACTTTACAACAATATCATCCAGCATTTTTACAGGAAAAGAAATAATTGTATAGCTGCGTGTGAAAATTAATTTGAATTGAGAGAAGTGATTCTTGATTTGAAGCTGGGTTGCATACTCATCCACTTCAATTGCATTACGCCGATAATTCCTTCTTTAATTATCCCTTTGTTCATTTTACTGGCGCCTAATTTACGGTCGATGAATGTGATGGGGACTTCAGCAATTTTAAAACCAAGCTTCCATGCTGTGAATTTCATTTCAATTTGAAAAGCATAACCGATGAATTGGATATTGTTCAGATTTATTTTTTCAAGAACTTCTCTTCTATAACAAACAAATCCTGCAGTAGGGTCTTTAACGGGCATCCATGTAATAGCTTGTGTATAAAATGATGCACCTCGCGAAAGGGCAATTCTATTGGCTGGCCAATTTTCTACAGCTCCGCCTTTGGTATATCTTGAGCCTACCGAAACACCGGCACCATCCACACATGCTTTGTGCAATCGAATAAGATCCTTAGGGTTGTGTGAGAAGTCTGCATCCATCTCAAAAATGAATTTATATCCTCTTTGCAAACACCATTTAAATCCATGAATATAGGCGGTTCCCAAACCTAATTTACCTTTTCTCTCTTCTAAAAATAATTGTCCAGGATATTTAGGAAACAAAGAACGAACGATGTTGGCAGTTCCATCAGGAGAACCATCATCAATAATTAAAACATGAAAATTCTCTTGAAGATTTAACACAGCTTCAATTATGGCTTCAATGTTTTCCTTTTCGTTGTAGGTCGGTATGATTACTATTTTTTCCAGATAAGGGTATTTAAGTTTTCAAATATAGAATATTCGAACTATTTTATGTAGAAATGGGCTATAAAATTGTTATTTTATTTTTTATTTAACAGCGTTCTGTTCATTATCTCTGTGAGTTTTTGTTTAGTGTGTAATGGGAAATCGCCTCTCATCATCCAATCATAATATTGGGGTTCATTTTTTAAAACCTGACTTACGGATTGTCCTTTGTATTTTCCAAAATTGAAAATCTCATTTCCTTTATCATCAAAAGAAAATCTTCTGGCATAATCTACTATTTTATCCTCTCCAATTACTGATAAAATTGAATCGATGGAATTACCCAGCTTTTCATATCTCGAAACCTGAGAAAATAATACATCAATGGTGGCACTTATATCTGCTTCAGCACTGTGTGCATTTTCAAGCTCTTTCTGACAATAGAATTTATAGGCAGCACTTAATGTTCTTGGTTCCATTGAATAAAATATGTGTTGTACATCTACCATTCTTCTGTCGCTAAGATCCACATCCATTCCAGCTCTTAGAAACTCTTCCATTAACATAGGTATGTCAAAGCGATTGCTGTTATAACCACCTAAATCACAGTTTTCCAGAAACTGTTTAATCTCATTTCCTGCTTGTTTGAATGTAGGCGCATCTTTTACCATATCGTCTGTAATGCCATGGATATCGCTCGATTGCTTTGGAATAGACACTTCAGGATTTATCAGTTTTCTTTTTACAATCCTTGAATTATCGGGTAATATTTTGATAATGGCTATTTCTACTATTCTGTCAGTTGAAAGGTTTACTCCTGTTGTTTCAAGATCTATAAAAGCAATGGGGCGTGTTAATTGTAACATCTTATATGTTGAAATGATTGATGAATAGACTTTTTCATGTGCAATATAGACAATTCGTAATATTTTTAGTGTCTTAACAACTTTGAATTTTTCAATTGGGTAAATAGAAATATATTTGTCCCATTAAAATTTACATCAAAATGAATAGAGTTTTTATTGCTTGTTTGTTTTTTATTTTGTCGGTTATTGTATTCACAAGTTGTGGATACAGCAGAAAATCAGGTTGCCCGGCTCAGGATAGTTTGATGCGTCGATAAAATAATTTTTATAAAATGAATTGGATAGAATTAACTTCAGAAGAGCAATTGAATCAATTGATTCAACAATCCTCCAGTACTCCACAGCTGATATTCAAACATAGCACGAGGTGTTCCATCAGTATTATGGCAAAAAGTCGTCTAGACAGAGAAGCATCTGTATCAGGCGTTGATTTTTATTATTTGGATTTGTTACAACACAGGTCTGTTTCTAATAAAATAGCCGACGTTTTCAATGTTATACATCAATCTCCTCAAGTATTATTGATCAAAAAGGGCGAATGCGTTTATGAAGAAACCCACAATGCTATTAATATAGAAGAGATCAGGGAGCAAGTGGGTGTATAATTGTTATTTTATTTTGTGATTAGATTTATATAAATTCATCACCTTTACAGAGTCTTCCTTTACTTTGTCAGCCACGGATTGGGGCTCTAGTACTTTCACAGAACTCCCAAATCTTCTTATAATGGAGTATAGCTCACTACTTTCGTACACTTCCAACTCAACAATCATTTTATTTCCAGGTTTATTGATGGTGCATTTTTGCAAATGATGAATCGGGTTATTTTGAATGCTGTCGAATAAATTTGCATACCCTTCATTTGAAAATTCAAGTTTGACTTTTATGGGAGGAATTTCGTGATCATGCCAAATGCCTATTGAATACCTGAAATAATCTTCCGGATTGAATCGCTCATCTATGAAATAGGGTTTGTTGCTCCATTCAATGCTGCTGATATTATCGAGTAAAAAAACGTTGATTTTTTTATCATGGGAAGAGGATAAGTCATACGCCACCATGTGCCATTTGTTGTTGTATTGTTTTAACACGTAAGGACATAAATGTTTTTTCTTGGTTTGCTTTTTATTGTTTGTATAAATGATTTCAAGACATTGTTGTTTTAAAATAGCATCCAAGATTTTAGGCAGCCATTCTTTACTTTTTAAAGGAATGCCCTTGTCAATTTGCAGTATATTTTTGGGTATGCTGATGTTTTTCTTTTCTATGGTAAGACTATTGTCTATGAGTCTCTTTACGATGTCGTTGAATTTCTGATGCAGTGCTGTACCGCTGAAAACATCGAAAAGACTGGTTGCATAAAGCAATAGATTTTTTTCTTCTTCATCAACGTTTTCTCCGAAGAGTTTGAAATTTTTCAAAGAGTAATAATAACCAAGGTTTCTTTCGCAAATCAATGATACGTTTATGCTTTTTTTCTTTGAATATTCTGCCAGAGCTTTTTTTAAGTGAGGTATATCCTTGTCGAGCGTGCTTTTCCCTATTTTTGTTTTAAGCTGGTTGTTGACTTTTCTTAATAAATTTTCAGCAGATATGGGTGTACTTATTTTGCTAAGAATCTCATCAATTAACAACAAACGTTCGTTTCGCGCACCCGATGACCCACTTAAATTTTTAATATTAGGCATATTTAAAAAATAAATTTACAATTGTAAAAAGATTACATTTTCAATTTGCATTTTTACAAAAATTATAAAAATGACCTCAAAGCATCTGCATTTCAATAAAGCTATAGGAAAATTAAACAAATCTCAAAAAGAAGCGGTGGAAAATATTGAAGGTTCTATTATGGTTCTTGCGGGTCCCGGGACAGGTAAAACACAAGTGTTGGCACTAAGAATTGGAAATATTTTAATGGAAACCGACATGCAGGCTTCCAATATTTTATGTCTCACTTTTTCAAATGCTGGTGTGCAAGCTATGAAAAAAAGATTAGCTGAGTTGTTAGGGCCTACAGGGGAGGAAATACAAGTACATACTTATCATTCATTTGCCAATAAAATATTGGATCAACAAAAGCAAGAATCTACGTTGTCTGAAAATGGTTTGTTGACGGATGTTCAACGATACATGATTTTGGAAAAATTATTGGCAAATCCTGAAATTGCCGGTAAATATTATGAGTTAAAGCCTTCCAATAACCTGCGTTTAAGTTCCCTTGCAAAATTGTTCAGTATGTTCAAGCAGGAGGGAATCAATTCAAATTCATTGCGTAAAGCTGCTTCAGATGCCATCAATAATGTTCTTCCTTTCATGGATGAATTTATTTATAAGAAAAAAGATGGGTTAAATAGTATAGGACAAAAATTACAAAATGATATTGAGGAATTTACAAAAGCCATTGCTCCGATGTATGATGAATATCTCAAAATACTGAAGGAACGAAACAAATATGAATTTGAAGACATGCTGGATGAGGCTGTAAAATTGCTCAACGAAAACGAGTCATTGCTTTTTCAGTTAAGAGAAAACTATCAGTATATATTAGTGGATGAATTTCAAGATACCAATAGAAAGCAGTTGAATCTTTTGGAGGTTCTGATTAAAGATATCGAACAGCCCAATTTGTTCATTGTAGGTGATGATGACCAATGTGTTTATAAATTTCAGGGTGCCAGCAGTGAAAATTTTCTCTGGATTCAGGAAATGATACCTGATATGAAAATCATACTGCTTGACACCAATTACAGAAGCACAGAAGCTATTTTAGAAAGTTCTTTTTCAGTCATTAATAAAAATGTAAAAAGGCATGCTTTCAAAACCTCGCCACTTAAGGCAGGTATTGATTATGCATCTTTTAATAAAATACCTTTTATTACTGAATTTAAATCAGAGGAACAGGAGGCTTATGGAATAGCCAATGAAATTGACAAATTATTGAAAAAAGGACACCAAGGGAGTATAGCTGTACTTTTTCGCAAAAACAAAGAAGCAGCAAGCATTAAAAAATGGCTCAATCAACTTGAAATTCCTTTTACAATTAATCAGACAAAAGAAAATTTATTGGATACCGATTTTGGGAAAAGAGTTTACTATATCCTTCAATTTGTCAGATTATATGATAAAAAGAATGACAGCGCAATAACATATTTTAATAAGCTGATGATGGAATTGGGAGAAACACCTCATTTGCTTTTTACACACCTAAGCTATAAAAAACAAAGCAAAAAAGAGATAAACTACTTTCAATACTTAATGGCAAATCAGTTTGATGAAGGATTTGCAGAGACAACGGAATGTTTAAAAAAATTGGTTGAATTGGCCGATCAAAGAGAGGAAAAGTTAAGTGAACCATTTCTTGAAAAACTTATGGAAATTGTTTCCCATAATTATCAATGCAATGAATTTTATTTGAAAGTATGGGATGACTTTATTATTTCATTCAATCAAACGGATAAATATAAAACGTCGGTTTCATTGGCAAATTTATTGTGGTACCACTTTATTCAGCATATCTCAATTCCAGTTCCTTCAATCAATGAAAACGCAACAGGTATTATTTTATCTACCATTCATTCAAGCAAAGGACTTGAATATGATACGGTTTTTGTAAAAGGTTGTCAGGATACAAATTGGGAAGATGCAAGAGATTCATCTAATGGCATCAATGTACCTAAAGTATTGAATCAGTTCATTAAACAAGATACAGATGAAATAGAAGACTTAAGAAGGGTGTTTTATGTTGCACTTACAAGAGCAAAACAGAATTTGTATATCAGCTATTGTGAAGATACTACTTTGAAATTTCCAAAGAGGGCATCTTTATTGTTGTCGGAATTGATTGAAAATAAAGATTCGAAAGAAAGGTTAGTATGTGATATTGAATTGCCTGTTTTAAATAGAAAATTAATTCCTATTTCGACTACACCAGCATTGATGAATTTAATAAAAGGGAGGGTAAGTTCTTTTGCAATATCAACGAGCAGTACGCACAACTGGACGAAATGCCAGAACAGATTTTTCTTTTTAAACATTTGCAAACTGACAGATGAAGGAAATGAAGCAATGACATTGGGAAGTTTAATTCATAAGGTGCTGGAAGAAATTGCAAAAGATATTTCTATTCAATATTCAAAAGATAAAATAGATCAGCTGGTGGAAAATATCTTTCCTGAATTTAAATACGACTTTCATCCTTTACATGAATTCGGATACAAATGGGCTGCTAAAGTAATAGTTGTAAACTATTTGCGTGAAAATCCGTTTACTAAAAAGCCGGAAGGGTTGGAACGTTTTTTAAATTATAAGATGAAGAATGGAGTATTAATCAATGGTGTAATCGACAGACTTGAGTTTCATGGAAACACCGTTAAGATTATAGATTATAAATCCGGTAAATCCAAATCAAACAATGAGGTGTTTCAAAGTGATTTGGAAATTGGAAGTCCATACTGGAGGCAAGGAATGATGTATCATTATTTAGTCAATGGTGTTTATGGGGATAAGAATGATATTGATTTTTCGTTTCATTATGTAGAGGAAAAAGAAGAGAAAAACAGAATAAAAAAGTTTCATTACGAAGAAAATATCGAATATGAATATTGGTTAAAGGGAATCTGGGACCAAGTAAAACAGCTTACTTTCAACAATCAATGTGAAGACGAAAATTGTATTTATTGCAGAGAGAGAGTAAATTGATTGAAAACTAATTATGTATTGATGCATTTTAATTACAAAAGATCGATAAAAGTAAAACTGATTCTGATATTAATAATTTAATTTCATATAAATAAATTACAATGGCAATTAAAATTTTATTTACTGCTGATAATCACATTGGTATTTCTTATTCTTCTTTTCCAAAATCAAAACAACAATTACTCGATGAAAGGATACGCTCATTTGAAAACATGGTGCAATATGCGAATGATAATCAAATGAACTATTTTATCATAGGAGGTGATTTGTTTGACAAGACCAGTGTCGGGGATAAAACAATCAAAGAAATAACTGGCATTTTAAAAAAATTCGAGGGAGAATTAGTGGTTGTAATTCCTGGTAATCATGACTTTTATGAAACATCAACTAACTCTTTATGGAGTAAATTTTGTGAGAATGTAAATCCGGAGAAGGTAGTGGTTCTAAAAGAGTACGAAATGTTTGATCATCAATTGGGAGATCAGTTAATTCATTTTTATCCTGCAGGTTGTCGATCGATTCATTCAGATAAAAATATGATAGGCTGGATTAATAAAGCAGAAAAGAATAAAGAGTCAATCAATATTGGCATTGCTCACGGTAATGTATCAGACCTTGGAATAGATGATGCCGATCGTTATTTCAATATGACTAAAGATGAATTAAAGTCGTGCAATATGGATTTGTGGTTATTGGGTCATATTCATGTGCCATATCCGCTAAATGAAATTGTAACTGAAAATCCGGAATTGTTTATGGCAGGAACGCATATGCCAGATTCATGGAAATACAAACACGATGGCAATGCTTGGCATATAGAAATTGATGATAAAAAAAAGGTTAATGCCAAAAGATTCAAGCCAACAGAAACAAAAATCAACGATATAAATTACAACGTCAATAGTAAGTCAGAAATCGATTTGCTGGAAAAGAAATTGAATGAATACAATAAAGCTCAAACTGCATTGAGACTTACGATTAAAGGTCGATTGGACGATGATAATAAAAACTATTTGCACGAATTGATTAAAACAAAAGAAGCAGAATTTTTAACACTTGATTTTACAGATCAAGTATCTAAAAAGATAGATGGGAGTTTGATCAATCAACACTATCCAAATGGATCATTGCCGCATGTGCTCCTCACTGAATTATTAAACGAAGATCCGAATGGAACTGTAATTCAGAAAGCGTTTGAAATTCTAGATAAAGTAAAAAGTGATTAGCCCATGGTTTTAACCATGGGAAATGGATAAATAATTTATAAGATATTTATTTTTTTTGAATTTCTTTACTCTTACTGTAAATCATCATACTCATACAAATGAACATAAAAAAAATAACACTTTGTCCTTTTGCAGGAATAATAAATAAGACATTTGAATTTAGTGAAGGAATGAATGTCATTTTAGGCGATAATGAAGCGGGTAAAAGCACTCTGATGAAAGCTATTGCAATGGTATTGTTTGACCCAACGAATCAAACGCCCAAAGCAGAAGAAAAATTATTGAAGGATGTCCTTCCATTGGGTGGAGGGGATACTGTATCCGTAGAACTTGAATTCGAATACAATAGGTTACTTTATATTTTGAAAAAACAATGGGGTAAAACCAGGGCGTCTTCATTTCATCCAATCAATCAGGCGCCCATTACTGATCCTGCACAAGTACAAGGAACTATTAATGAGATGTTGATTCAAAACAGATTGGTCTGGGAGAATGTAATGTTTACTACTCAGGCACAGTTATCCAATACTCACAAGTTGTTGGACAATAATCAACAGGTGAATACCGATCTCGATACAATTTTACAAAATGCCATCATTAATAATGCCGGAATTGCACCGGAAGATATTCAAAATGAAATTAAATATGAGTTAGATGCACTATTAAATAACTGGGATTTAGAAAATAATCAGCCAATCATAGGTTCGAATAGAAAAGGTTCTTATGATAACAGACATCAAATTAAAATTGGTAAAATACTTGATTTGGATTACAAATTGTATGACCTTAAAAATAAATTAAAAGATAGAATTCAATTCGACAATGAATTAAATGAGGTTGTTGAGAAAATAGATTATCTGACTGATCAATACAATAAAAATATAAAATCATTTTTAGAAGTCAATAAAGGCAGGATTGCTGATTTTAGAAAAAGATCCGGCTTGGAAAAAGACAGATTAATGATTGAAAACGAATGCAAGCAACTGAAAGATGATTACGATTCTTGGAACAAAGCTTTGTCACAAATTGATATATTGAAATTTCAATACAATAAAAATTTGGAAGAAAGCAATAAGATCACTGCAGAATTGAAAATTGCTCAAAAAAAGCAGGCAGGTGAGGCGAAAAAAGAAAAGCTTAGTAAGATTCAGGGTTTACAAAAACAAAAAGAGGATCTTATTATCAAGCAAAATGAATTTAAAAAAATAGATGAAAAGGATATTTTAACTTTAAAAGAATATGTTCAATCTTACCGCGATCAAAAAACTGCTTTTGATGTTTTAAAAAAATCAAAATATTTTAATGTTGAGGTAACTTCTATCAATAACATTTCGGTTGAAATTAAAAAAGGTAAAAACCCAAAAGAATCGGTAGATTTAAATACGGCTGAACCACATAAATTCAATACGGAAGGTGGGTTTGAATTGAAGTCTCACGAACTGTTGATAAAAGTTATTGCAGATGATGAAAAGCTGTTGGAATGCGAAAATGAAATGTCTGATTTAGAAGACAAGATAAAAAAAATCGTTTTTTCTTATGGATTTAATACATACGATGAGTTAAAGACTTCCTATACTTCATGGACATCAAAACAGAACGAAATTGATTCGTTGGATAAGCAAATTTCCAATTTGCTGGATGGTATTGATTATAATGTCATTCTTGATGAAGTGAATGAATTGAACAAGCTTGGTCAAAGCAGGAGTATAGATTCTTTAAATGAATTACAGGAAGCTGCAAAAAAAGAAGAATATAAATCTCAAACCAGTTTTAATCAAACTGAAAGTACAATTGATGGGTTTGCTAAAAAATACAATTCAATAGATGATTTGAATGAAAAGCATCATTCGAAATTGAAAGCACTTGTTGAAGCGGAATATTCTTTAAAATCCCTTGCTGCTTTGCCTTCAGAAATTACAACATCAGAACAATTGGATTCTTTCATACAGTTGTTTGATATAAAAAATGAAGAAGAAAAAGAATATATAGGACAGTTACATCAACTTCAAAGAAAGAAAATTGAATTGGAGGGTAAGCCCAATGACATTTCGGCTACTGAATATGAAGATCAAATTTCATTGTTGAATGCAGAGAAAGAGCAGGCCATTAATGATGCCAAAGATCTGATAAAGATCAATCGCAAATTAGAAGAAATTGTCAATCGTTCTCCAAGCAATCCTTATGAAGGATATTACAATAAGATGAAATCCTATTTGAATACGCTTACAAACGGAAAATATATAGAATTAAATATAGAAGATTCGCTGCCTTCATCAATCAAACAATCCAACAACAAAGAGATTCCAGTCAGTTTGTTGTCACAGGGAACATCAGGCTTATTGGGTATTGCATTGCGATTGAGTATGGCGGATTATTTTCTTGGAAACAAAAATGGTTTTTTGATTTTTGATGACCCTATGACAGATCTCGATCAAAAACGTCAGGAAGCTGCATCAGCTTGTCTTTCACATTATGCCGAAACAAAACAAGTAATTTTATTTACCTGCCATCAATCACATGCTGATAGGTTTGATGGGAATAGGATTGAGTTGAATTGATAATATATTAAGATAATGTTTGGAGAATTAAAAAATCGTAAGAAAAGATACGCATCTACTTACGATTTTTTACTCGTGGTCCTAACGAGTTTGAGTTTGAACTTTTATGTGGATGTGGAGCGTTTGATAAATCTTTAATCAAAGCACACTGATTCACCCGCAAAACTTACCCAGGCATATATCGTCATTTATAAAAATGTGTTATGTTTGAGTTGGACAGGTGAGATGTATTTCGCAGATAAGAGAGTTGGTGGCAAAATATTAAAACTGTATCTGCTGAATTATAACTTTCTTAACTGCCAGAAAATATATTTGATTTGCAATTTAATCAATCATAAAATTAAAATAAGTAATGAAATTTGAATCAAAAACTCTCTTTACCTTTTTAGCTCTAGTATTTTCAGTTTCTACTCAATCACAAGTATTAAGTGATTCTTTTTTGATAGATGGGAACTATAGAACATTTCATTTCAATAAGCCCAATAACATTATCTCTAATAAAAATCTCATCTTCGTTTTGCATGGTTCAGGTGGAAATGGGATTAAATCAATGAAGGGTACAACCAAGTTAATGGCATTATCTGAAAGTGAAAATCTTTTATTAGTTTTTCCCGATGGATATGAGAAAAACTGGAATGAGTGTAGAAAAAACGCACCTGCAGCTGCTAATGTTGAAAATATAGATGAAAATACCTTTTTTACAAAAATGATAGCATATTGTGTAGATAAATTTAAAGTGAACCCATCAAGGGTTTTTGTTGTAGGTACTTCTGGTGGTGGTCATATGGCTTATAAATTAGCATTCACAATGCCCGAAAAATTTAAAGCTATTACAGCTATTGTTGCAAACATACCAGACACTTCTAATATGGATTGCATTGAAAAGCGAAATCCTATACCTGTGATGATTATTAATGGCACAAGTGATACTACAAACCCTTACTATGGTGGCAAAGTTAAAAATAAGGGATTAGTTCGTTCTACAGATCAAACATTTCGTTACTGGGCATCATTAGTAGGTTACTCCGGAGAACCAACAATGGAAAGTTTACCCGACACTGATCCAACAGATGGTAAAACAATTGAAAAATATACTTATAAGGAAAAAATGAAGCCCGAAATTGTTTTATTAAAAGTGATAAATGGACAACATAACAATCCAAAAGATATTGATGTCTTTTTAGAAAGTTGGAGTTTTTTTAAAAGGCAAATCGAATCAAAATAAGTTATGCAAATTACTTAGTAAATTTTTACAATAAACCTTAATCATTAGCAGCAGTTGTAGTCGGACGTCCTTCGAATCCCCCTACTACCTTAAAGTGGCGAACGCTAGCTGTCAACTCAAAACCTAAATCAATAACAAAGCAAAATGAATATAACTATCATAGGAGCTTCGGCCGGAATATGATTAGAAATTGTAAAAAGAGGATTAAGTAGAAATTCATTCGATAACGACCCTTTCTCGATAGGAAATTGATATAGAAGAGAAGAAATCCTTAAAAATGATACTTGGTGATGCAACAAATAAAGCAGACCTATTAAATTCAATCCAAAACGCAGATGCGCTATTTATAACATTGGGGACTGGTAAAAATATGAAAGCAACTACCTTTATTTCAGATTTTGCAAAATTAATTGTGGAAATACATAGGGGAGAATAAAATAAATATTCCATTTATTTTTGTTGCCGGATTTGGAGCTGGGGAAAGTAAAAATTATGTTACTTGTCTTGTAAAGATGTTTTTAAAATACTTTTTAAAAGACGTTTATGCCGACAAAACTAAAATGGAGGAAATTGTCACTAATTCAGATCTGAATTGGATAGTTGTGAGGCCAGGCAGGTTATTAGACAAGGAATTGACAGAGAAATACCGTGTTGAAAACAAATTATTCAAAGGAATTAATATAGGCGTAATTAATAGAGCAGTCGTAGCAGACTTTTTAATAAAACAAGCAGAAAAACAAACTGAATTAAAATAGAACATTGAATTATCTGAAAAATAGGATAAAATAAAAGCCGAACCGCTAACAGCGAACAAGTACCATTACACAGCTGTATTACAGGGTTGCGAGCGCCTGCACACGAACTCCAAGAGTAAATAGTCTATTCACCGCAATCTCTTATCTGTCGTACATTTCAGCGGAAAATAAAAATGGTCAACCTACACAGATTGACCAAAATTCTCGCTGGGTGGAGCTGCAGGGAATCGAACCCTGGTCCAAACATATTCGCCATAAGCTTTCTACATGTTTATTTATGCATTGTTTGTCGGAAAAAGGCAGGAGCATAACAAACCAACCTTTTTCTTAGAAGAATAATCTTAAGTAATAGTCACTTCATTCAATTACAGCAACCTGTGTTTGTTTTGAGTCGGCGGCGGAACCTGGTAACAGATCAACCTGTTCGGCGGCCCAAATGGATGCTAATCTATCGATTAAGCAGCCATGGCATACGAAGTATTGCCATTTGAAGTTTGAATATTCAGATTTAAGTGCTAATTATCCAACGCACTACATGCTTACACTTACAAAGATCTATGCTGTCAAAACCGGTCAGCCCCGAGTTTTTATATGCGCAAATTTACTGCTAAAAAAGTTAAGTAGAGTTTAATGTTCAAAAGTTTAAGGGTTTAAAGTTTGTAACCTTGAATCTTTAACAATTATCTTTGCGCCAGAATTATGAAATATATAAACGAAATCAATAGGCGTAAAACCTTTGCGATTATTTCGCATCCGGATGCTGGAAAAACAACCTTGACTGAAAAATTTCTTTTGTTCGGAGGTGCTATTCAAACGGCGGGAGCCGTAAAAAGCAATAAGATTAAGAAACATGCTACCAGTGATTTTATGGAAATTGAGCGCCAAAGGGGAATCAGTGTGGCAACCAGTGTGATGACATTTGAGTATAAGAATTATTTAATCAATCTATTGGATACACCTGGTCACAAGGATTTTGCTGAGGATACCTACAGAACACTTACGGCAGTTGACAGTGTGGTTTTGGTGGTAGATAGTGTAAATGGCGTAGAGGAACAAACTCGCCGATTGATGGAAGTTATTGCGATGAGAAAAACACCCGTTATCGTTTTTGTCAATAAGATGGACAGGGATGGTAAAAACCGTTTTGATTTGTTGGAGGAAATTGAAAATGAATTAAAGATTCAATTGCATCCCATGACCATTCCAATCAACAGCGGGAAGGACTTTAAAGGGGTGTATGATTTGCATGAAAAAAGTCTGGTTTTATTTACAGCAGGCACAAAAGCAAATGATGAAGATGTATTGAAAATAAGCGACTTATCTGATTTTATATTGAATTCTACTATAGGTGAAAAAGATGCCAATGTATTAAGGGAAGATGTTGAATTGATAGATGGTGTTTATGGCGAATTGAATTTGGAAGATTACTTGTCCGGCAAAACGGCTCCTGTTTTTTTTGGTAGTGCAGTGAATAATTTTGGTGTAAAAGAAATGCTAGATACTTTCGTGAGAATTGCTCCAACTCCTCGTCCCAGACCAACCACCAGAAGAGATGTGTATCCCGAAGAGGATAAGTTCAGCGGTTTTATATTTAAAATACATGCAAATCTGGATCCTAAGCACCGCGATAGGATTGCTTTCCTTAGAGTGTGTAGCGGTAAGTTTGCCAGAAATACTTTTTATAACCATGTGCGTTTAGAAAAAGATGTCCGTTTCAACAATCCATATAGTTTTTTGGCTAGGCAAAAAGATGTTATTGAAGAGGCATTTCCAGGTGATGTGGTTGGATTGTTTGATACAGGAAACTTCAAAATTGGCGATACGTTGACCGAAGGAGAGAATTATTACTTTACAGGAATACCCAGTTTTTCACCTGAAATATTTAAAGAGGTAGTTAATAAAGATCCAATGAAAACCAAGCAGTTAGAAAAAGGATTAATGCAATTAACTGATGAGGGAGTGGCGCAATTGTTTACTCAATTTGGTGGAAATAAAAAGATTATCGGCTGTGTGGGTGAACTACAATTTGAAGTAATACAATATAGACTTTTACAAGAATATGGAGCTTCCGTTCAAATGAACAATCTTCCTTTTTACAATGCCTGCTGGTTGACTAGTAAAGACCCTAAAAAACTGGACGATTTTACTAAATACAAACAAGCCAATATTGCGGCTGATAAAGATGGTCACACGGTTTACCTCGCACAAAGCGAATGGTTCTTAAATACAGAAATTACTAATAATCCAGATATTGAATTCCATTTCACGAGCGAGATACACAAGTAGGTTAAAATGAAAAGTAAAAAGTAAAAAGTGAAAATTCAAAATATAGAAATAGTTAATACCATGCTATTTTGTACGAATAATTTGAATCACTCTCTGCATACGTAGTATTAATAAATCTGACTTGTAGCTAAATGTTTTTTTGAATTTTTAATTTTGATTTTTGCTTTTTAAATTCCGGTGTAATTTTGAGGAGTAATTCGTTTTAATTCATCCTTGATTTTCTTGGATATATTTAATTTTGAAATGAATTGATGAATTGTTTTCTTATTCACAGACGTCCCTCTGGTTAATTTTTTCAGTTCTTCATACGGGGCTGCATAATTTTCCCTTCTTAAAATGGTTTGAATGGCTTCTGCAACCACAGCCCAATTGTTATCCAAATCTTCTTTGATTTTTTTTTCATTTAGAATAAGTTTATTCAATCCCTTTTCTAATGAAGTAGTTGCAATGATAATATGGCCAATAGGAACTCCAATATTTCGAAGGACAGTGCTGTCGGTAAGGTCTCTTTGTAGTCTGGATATTGGTAATTTGGCTGAAAAATGTTCCAATAATGAATTTGAAATGCCAAGATTTCCTTCTGCATTTTCAAAATCTATAGGATTTACTTTATGGGGCATGGCGCTGCTGCCCACTTCATTTTTGATGTTTTTCTGCTTGAAATACTCCATGCTGATATAGCTCCACATATCCCTACATAGGTCCAACAGAATATTGTTGATACGTTTGATGTTGTCAAAATGGGCTGCCAGCAAATCATAGTGTTCTATTTGAGTAGTGTATTGTTGTCGTTCAATTCCAAGCTTTTCCTCCAGGAATTCATTACCAAAATTTATCCAATTGTATTTTGGAAAAGCTGCATGATGTGCATTGAAATTACCGGTTGCCCCGCCAAACTTTCCTGAGAACGGGATGTAACTAAACAGTTGAATTTGATTTTCAATCCTTTCAACAAAAACCATCATTTCTTTTCCGAGCCTAGTTGGAGATGCCGGTTGACCATGGGTATGTGCCAACATTGGTATATTTTTCCATTCCTGAGCCAATCGATATAATTTCTGCTGCAAATTCAATATGGCAGGAAGGTATTCCATTTCCACTGCATCTTTCCAAAGCATAGGAATGGCAGTGTTATTGATATCCTGAGAGGTTAAGCCAAAGTGAATCCATTCTTTTAAATGAGCAGCACCTATTGATTCAAGTTTCTCTTTTAAGTAGTATTCAATAGCTTTTACATCATGATTGGTCGTTTTTTCTATTTGCTTAATATGCAATGCATCTTCCAAATTGAAGTTTTCAACAATTTCAGTAAGTACTGGTTTTATTTTCTTATCTAATTTGAAAAATTTCTTTTCAGAGAGAAAAATAAAATATTCAATTTCTACTTTTACCCTGTATTTGATCAAAGCGAATTCGGAAAAATAATCTGCTAATGTTTCAGTTGTTTTGGAATATCTTCCGTCAATTGGGGAGATGGAAAGTAGTGGAGAATTGCTCATGTTGCAAAATTAAGGAATGCTTTAATGTTATAAGTAAAAATTAGAAAGCAAAAAGTAAAAAGTGATTTTTTGAATTTTGAATTTTTGCTTTTAACTATTGAGCATTTGAACTTATAAACCTTGAATTCTAGACATTTGAACCATAGTAGTGGGTTTGACTTTTTAAAAGGTCCAGCAGCCAAATTAGCGTTGCACTGCTACATTTGACTAACCAATGCTTCAGGACTTTGCAAAGTTTTGATTTGTCATTTTCAATCTTTTTTCGCTCTATGGCCGCTCGGCCATCCCTTTTTTGCTTGATCAAAAAAGGGAGAAAAAAATCAAGTTCGCTTGAGGCATTGCCCTGTGGTCACCATTCCAAAAAGCAGGCTGTTTTCCAAAAGGCTATCGCTTCGCTTTTTGTTCATTACGGTGCAAGCGAACGAATAAATATTGTTGAGTTTTTTACTGAATCAAAAACTTTAACTCTTAACCCTTGGCTCTTGAAGCTTGAAGCTGGAACTCTTGAACCTTGAACCCTTGAACCTTTGAACTTTTAACCCTTGAACATTCTTCCAAATATTGAAAAATATATAGTTTATTTGCACCTAGAAAAAGTATAGCAATTGAATAATAAAATTAGGGTTGGGGCAGTCAGTTATTTGAATACCAAACCGCTTACTTACGCATTTGAACATGGGGCAATGCAGGATAAATTGGATTTGAATTTCGATTATCCTTCAAAGTTGGCGGGCCAATTATTGAACGATGAAATTGATATTGGGTTGATTCCGGTGGCAGTGATTCCAATGTTAAAAGAATATCATATAGTTTCGAATTATTGTATTGCTACTGATGATGAAGTGGCCAGCGTTTGTTTGTTCAGTGAGGTTCCCATTCATGAAATTGAGACCATTTTGTTGGATTATCAAAGTCGAACATCTGTAGCATTGTTGAAAATCCTATTAAACCAACATTGGAAAATTGCTCCCTTGCTTCAAGAAGCTCATGAAGGCTACGAAAATATGATTTCAGGAAAAACAGCAGGTTTGGTAATAGGAGACAGGGCACTTTCACAAAGAACTCATTCAAAATATATTTACGATTTAGCACTCGAATGGAAAGCCATGACAGGTCTGCCTTTTGTGTTTGCGGCTTGGGTGTCTAATAAAAAAATAACCGATGTTTTTTTATTGGAATTCAATGAATCTTTACAAAAATCATTGCTTTCTATTGATGAAATTGTAAGTTCAATGAATTATTCTGATTATGATTTGAGCGTATATTATAAGCACAACATTAATTATCTATTGGATGAAAACAAAAGAAGGGGTTTGAAACTATTTCTTGAAAAAATAACGAATTTTCAGGGGGCCGTTTTTCGCTAAATATTGAAACTTTTTAATCTTTAAAACTAAAATCAAATTCGTTTAAATATATTATTAAATTATCGCTATTTTTATCAATAATATATCGATTTATTTAAATTATTATCAATCCTGGATAACAAAATAACATGAGCAATGTCCCTGAATTACCTTCTATTGTAAAATCGATTAAGAAGAGATTCTTAAAAATGTATTTTAATGCAAAGGCCGGACATATTGGTTCATCTTTGTCGTGTACTGAGATTTTGACTTTTCTGAAATTTTCCTGGATGAATGAAAACGATGAGTTGGTTCTTTCAAAAGGTCATGCTGCAGCGGTTTTATACAGCGTATGGGCTGAAGCGGGAATTATTTCTGAAGAAGAAATTAACACTTTTTATAAAAATGGAACTTATTTATCCGCACATCCACCAGTAAATAAAATAAAAGGAATCCCTTTTGCTACCGGTAGTCTGGGTCATGGATTGGGTTTGGCTGCAGGATTGGCTCTTGCTTCAAAACTGAAGAAGGATGACAGGAAAATATTTTGTGTGACCTCCGACGGTGAAATAAATGAAGGCAGTACATGGGAAGCAGTTTTATTTATTAAAGCTCAGCAATTGAATAATCTTATTTGGATTATTGATAGAAATAAACTGCAAGGATTTGGTCATACCGAATCTATTATGCCATTGGAGCCGTTGAATGAAAAGTTATTGGCTTTTGGTTTTGACGTGATTAGAATAAACGGTCATGATATTAATGATTTTCAAAAAGCAAAAAATGGATGCCAAAATTGTAATAAACCGACCGTAATTATAGCTGATACAAACAAAGGAAATGGATGGGAAGGTATGCAGGATAAATTGGAATGTCATTATCTCCCGATGAACTTAGCTCAATATGAAGCTATGATGTTGGAATTAGCAGATTGATTGATCTGATTTTGTTTGTATTGAAATTAAATTGTAAAGCTGAAATAACACAATGAGAAAAGAGTTTGCAAAGGGACTGATTGATAATTTTTCTTTATACCCCAAACAGGTATTTATTACCGGAGATTTGGGTTTTATGGCATTGGAGGAAGTTAGAAATGTTTTTGCAGACCGGTTTATAAATGCTGGTGTGGCTGAACAAAATATGGTTACTATAGCTGCGTCACTCGCTTATGAAGGATTTATTCCTTGGGTTTACAGTATTTCTCCATTTGTTACTTTGCGACCTTATGAACAATTACGAAATGATGTTTGTTTACATAATCTACCTGTTAAAGTAGTTGGAAACGGCGGCGGATATGGTTATGGCATCATGGGTTCAACCCATCACAATAACGAAGATATCGGAGCAATGAGGATATTGCCCAATATGAAAGTGCTAGTTCCATTGGTGCCTACTGATGTAAATGAAGCCATTATTTGGATGCTTAACAACCCTCAACCAAATTATCTTAGATTGAATTTAGCAGCTAATTTTAAAGAGCATGTTCCTCCATTTGCTCAATGGAGAAAAATAAAATCCGGTTCCGGTGCTGTGGTTATTGGAACAGGGCCTGTATTGGGCAACTTACTAGAACTGCCCGATGAAATTTATCAAAAGTTGGAAATTTGGGCTGTCAGTATTTTTCCTATTGAAGATATTCCTGTTGAATTGATAAATAGAGTTAATCAATGTAAACGAGTTTTAACCATGGAAGAGCATTCCGGAAATGGCGGATTAAACGAAGCGATTGCTCCTTTTTTGTTGAGAAATCAAGCATCTCCATCAAAATACATCAACATATTTTCAAAAGGATATCCAAGCGGAAAATATGGTGACCAATCATGGCATCAGGAAGAAAGCGGATTGAAAGGAGATTCATTATTAAATACCATCCAAGATTTATTGAAGTAAAATGTTACAAGAGAAGATAAATGAAGAAATTAAAAAACTGCATGGCCCCATTGTAATTTTTGGAGCGGGTGGTTTTATCGGTGCCAATTTGATGCGGTCCATCATGAAAATCAGAAATGATGTGTATGCCATTACCAGCAAACCATTCATTCCGTGGAGACTGGATGATTTAAATGAAAAAAATATCTTGCATTGTGATATTACCGACTTGCAAAAAGTTACTTCCTTATTTGAAAAGTATAATTTTAAAACGATTTTTGATTTAGCCGCCTATGGAGCTTACTCAAAACAAGATGATGTTTACAAGATCTATAAAACAAATTTTACCGGACTACTTAATTTGCTAGAAGTTTCTTCCAAGTATTCTATTTTTTCTTTTGTACATGCTGGAAGTTCTTCAGAATATGGATTGAACAGTGCAGCTCCTTTGGAAAATCAATCTACATTACCTAATAGTCATTATGCGGTTTCCAAATCATCTGCAGCTGAGCTAATCAAGTATTATGGAACATTGAAGGAAATGAATGTTTGTAATGTTCGTTACTATTCAATTTATGGTCCTTATGAAGAACCCGACCGCTTGATTCCGATGATTATCAGCAAAGGTTTTAATAAAGAATATCCTCCTTTGGTACAACCTGATATTTCAAGGGATTTTGTTTTTATTGACGATGCCGTATATGCTACTTTATTAATTGCTAATACTGAATTTGGAAAGCTAAATGGTAAATCTGTTAACATCGCTTCTGGAAAGAAAACGACCATTCGTGATCTTGCAGAAGTTTCTAAAAATGTATTCGGTATTGAAACGGATCCATTATGGGGGAACATGCCCAATAGAAAATGGG
The DNA here is from genome assembly GCA_945872815.1 of Chitinophaga pinensis. Taxonomy (GTDB): domain Bacteria; phylum Bacteroidota; class Bacteroidia; order Chitinophagales; family Chitinophagaceae; genus Ferruginibacter; species Ferruginibacter pinensis_C. The sequence goes on along the minus strand of CAMCAY010000029.1, from coordinate 4,615 downwards.
ATTTGAAAGAGTGGTATGGAAATGCTGGTCAGGCAAAAGAAACATTGCATTGGCAAAGTGAAACTGATTTAAAAACAGGTTTGATTAAAACGGCTGAATGGCAGAAGCAATATGCTATGCCGCTGTATGAAAAGAAAATATTTCAGGATAAAATAAGGTATAAATTATCTGCTGTAATTGCTTGTTATAAAGATGAACAAGCTATTCCAATCATGTATCAACGTTTATCTGATGTGTTTAAGAAACTCAATGTAGATTATGAAATCATTTTTGTAAATGATTGCAGTCCTGATAATACGGCAGAGGTTATTAATTCAATTGTTCAACAAGATGAACATGTAATTGGGATAGAGCATTCCAGAAACTTTGGGTCGCAATCTGCATTTTTAAGCGGAATGGAAATTTCTACAGGTGATGGAGTTATTTTATTGGATGGAGATTTACAGGATCCTCCTGAATTGATTGAACAGTTTTTTGAAAAATATGAGCAAGGCTATGACGTAGTGTACGGTCGACGAGTAGCAAGGGAAGGCAATCGATTATTGGTTTCATTTTATAAATTGTTTTACAGATTATTTAGAAGTGTGTCTTATGTGCCGATTCCGTTGGATGCGGGTGATTTTTCTTTGATGGACAGAAAAGTGGTTGATCAGTTGATTAAACTTCCTGAAACAGATCAGTTTTTGAGAGGATTGCGTGCATGGGTTGGTTTCAAGCAAACGGGAGTGGATTATGTTCGTCCGGAAAGAATGTTTGGAGTGACTACAAACAACTGGAGAAAAAACATTGCATGGGCAAGAAAGGCTATTTTTTCTTTCAGCTACGTTCCATTAGAGATGCTCACTTATATTGGAGTCATTCTCACATTGGTATCATTTATAGCATTGATCACACAAGTGGTGTTGTATTTTGCCGGTGCACAAATACCTCATGGAATCACAACTATCATTTGTTTGATATTATTGTTTGGTGGTTTGCAAATGCTTGGAATCGCAATCATTGGTGAGTACCAATCAAAAATTATTGAAGAAACCAAAAAACGTCCCAAATTTATCAGAAGAAATATTTACAGAAAACAGGATTAGTACAAGTTAATAAACACTAACATAATGAGCAGTATAAAAGATGACAGAGGGTTTAATCAAGGATTTGAACTGGTTAAATCAACTGAAATAAGAATGAAGAGAAGGGCAAACTGGATGATGAAAGAGTTTGAGTCTGGTAAAAAATCTGTATTGGAGATTGGCTGTGGTAGGGGAGAAGTAAGTTACTGGATTGCGGAACAAACAAAGATGGATGTTCTTGCAACAGATTTATGTGTGCCATTTATTGAAAGTGCCAAAGAAAAATATCAACTGCCCAATTTAAAATTTGAGGTGCTTGATTTTAATAATGCTTCACAAGTCAACGGCAGAAAATTTGATTATATCATTGGAAACGGGATTTTACATCATTTATATTACAATTTACCTCAGGCATTAACAGCAATCAAATCCCTATTGAATAAAAATGGGAAAATGATTTTTATGGAGCCCAATATTTATAACCCATATTGCGCATTAATCTTTAAGGTTCCATTTTTAAGAGTAAAAGCACATTTAGAACCCGATGAGATGGCTTTTTCAAAATCCTTTATCCGCAAGGAATTGAGTAAAACCGGTTTTTCAAATATTAAAGTTTCCTACAAGGATTTTTTATTGCCTGGTGTTCCTGATTTTGCTATTCAACCTTTGATACAATTGGGAAATATTGCAGAGAGAATTCCGGGAATTAAAATGTTGTCTCAATCTATTTTTATTGTTGCTGAAAATTTCTGATAGAACTTTAAGTGAATCGCTAATAAATAACCTTTTAATATATCAACAAGCAATGGGTGAAGCCTTTAAGCCAATTTCAAATACACGAGAAAATAGTTTTTTCGGATTACTTAAATTTTATGGTAGAACATTATTAGACTTCCAATTTCTAACGATTTATCAATCCGTGAGTAAAATATTGCCTTATTTCAAAGGTAAAGTTTTAGATATTGGATGTGGACAATCTCCCTATCGATTTTTGTTGAAAAAAAATGAAACTCAATATTTTGGAATTGATATCATTGATGCTGAAAAATTCAATTATTCCAATCCGGATATTGTTCATTTTAATGGGGAAGATATCCCCTATGAAGAAAATTGTTTTGATCATGTTGTTTGTACAGAGGTATTAGAGCACGTAGAAAAATATCAATATTTAGTGGATGAAATGTATAGAGTGATGAAAAAAGGAGCTTCGGGGATTATAACTGTTCCATTTAGTGCGAGGTATCATTATATTCCTTGGGATTTTTTCAGATATACACCTAGCAGTTTGAAAAAAATATTTTCAAAGTTTTCAGAAGTGAATATTGTTCCTAGGGGGAGTGAGGTTACTGTAATTGGAAATAAAGTTATCGTACTTTTTTTTCAAAATCTATTGCCTAAAAACAAATGGTTGGTGCCATTTATTCCAATCTGGATTTTGTTTTTACCCTTTTTGATTTTCATTGTTTTGATTGCTCATTTATCGTTGCTATTTGGTTTGGGCTCCCAAAATGATCCATTGGGTTATACCATAATTGTAAACAAATAATTTATGTCGGATTTTTTGTTGTCTCTAAAAAAACAATCATTAATGATTGGGTTTGTATTACTCGGCTTAGTTGGCTATATCTTTTGTTTTAATGCAGGTTTGTTTTTTGTACATATATCAATGTCTATACAAACTTCTTTAATTTGCATTTCCTCTTATTTTTCGTTAGCATTCATTTCAGTTCGAAAATTCAATTTTGAAAACGGAAATTATAAAAGTAGTGTTTATCCAATTCTATGGTCTTTTCTTTTTATTTTAATCAGTTTAATTATTTCATTTTTATTTTACGATTATTCTTACGATGGTCAAACGTATCATGGAGAAGCAATCATTCAATTGGCCAAGGGTTGGAATCCCAATGTTAAATACATTCAAGGAGATGATATTATTACTTTGGTGATAAATCACTTTGCAAAAGCATCGTGGATAAATGGAGCTTTTTTTTATTTACTTACAGGCAATTTCGAATGTGCAAAAGCTACTAATGTTATTCTTATTTTTTCAAACTTTTTTATTGCATTGCCATTCTTCTCAAAATGGGTTAAGTCAAATTGGGCTATATTAATCTCATTATTGTTAGCATTAAATCCTATTACCCTCAATATGTATTTGAGCAATATGCTCGATTGTCAAGCAGCTAATTTGATTTTTATTTTTTTTATCCTTGTTTTTATGCGGTATTTGGATGAGAAGGCCGTGCCATTAATTATTATTGCTGTACCCATAATTTATTCAGTAAACCTGAAATTTACCTGGGTTGGTTATTACCTAGTTTTTATATTCTTTTTCCTATTGTTTATTATAATTATTAAACAATTTAAAATTAAAAGAAAGTTAGTTGCTGGTGTATGTATATTTTTTACGATGGGGATTTTGTTTTTTGGTTACAACACTTATGTGAAAAATACCATCGAGTTTGGGCATCCCTTTTACCCATTTAAAGGGAAAGAAAATATTGGCAAGCATACGACTGTGGATGCCCTTGAATATCGTAGCGGAAACAAAATAATTAATTTTATCAAATCAAATTTTGCGTCAACAACTTTTTCAGAAGCTTATGTCAAACCATTACATTACAAAATCCCATTTTCTTTTTCAAGGTATGAAATAGAAAGGTATGCATTCGCCGGTGTGATGATTGGTGGTTTTGGTGTTTGGTATTCTGGAATTTTAGTTGTTAGTCTTTTGCTTTTGTTGTGGTTGACCATAAAAAAAATAGGAGGTAAGAAAGCATTGTTTGTATTGTATTTTATAACAGGAGTAATTGTGATTTCCGTTTTGATTAATCCCCTGAGTTACATTGCAAGGTACATTCCTCAATATTATTTAATTCCAATTTTGATTTTTGTTTTTTATTTAAAACATACAGCTTTTAATAAAAAATTTGCACTTTTATTTGCATCACTATTAGTTATAAACTCGAGTTTGATTATGGGTTATACAGCATATAACATAGTAGTGACTCAAAAAATTCGTTCACAAATAAAATCATTAAAAAAATCACAAAAGCCTGTTCTTGTGAATTTTGGAATGCAAACCGCTAAACGAGCAATTTTCAAAGACAATAAAATTAATTATGTTGAAGTTAATAGTTTTAAAGAGAATTTAGTGCCTGATACGATATTTCGTAGTGAAGTTGCCTATTACATTGAAAAGTAGCTCAATTACTAAGTTAATAGCACCGATTTAGATTGTTGTAAAACTCTTGATATTAAGTTTATTAAAACACATCATTTATTATTTCTAATCCCAAATCTTTTGAGGATAGATTCAATGACAGGTATTACGTCTGGAGAAATATTTCGCTTATACATAGCCATAGCAAAAATGATAAAATACATTACTATACGACCAATTATTCCAAAAAGTCCATGAATATTATTAAATACATAATAGGTAATAAAATAAGAAACAATAGAAATGATCAGAATTTCTAAACTTTTTATGGTAAAGGGCTGCAAATTGAATTTTTTATAGAGAAACCAATATCGCACCAAATTGTAAA
>CAMCAY010000028.1 GCA_945872815.1 Chitinophaga pinensis | reverse complement strand
AAATATCTTGAATTTCTTTTTCTAATTAAAAATGCGAAAGGGATAATAACAGATTCTGGAGGAATAACTGAAGAAGCAACAGTAATGGGAATTCCATGTATAACCCTTAGGAATTCTACTGAACGACCGGAAACTGTAGAATTAGGTACAAATGAATTGATTGGTGATGATCTTTGCAAACTTAAAAAATTCATTAAATTAATACTTGAAAAAAAATGGAAAAAAGGATCGATACCCGACTTATGGGATGGTCATACTTCCGATAGAATAATTTCAATATTATATTCCAAATACAACAAATAAATTCAATGAATAACAAGTTTAAAAAACAAGTACAGCTACTATTCATTTTTAGTGATTTGTTTTGTCTCTATTTAAGTTTTGAAATTTCGAGAGTTTTAATATTAAATTATGACAATAGATATTTAATTTCTTCTGAATTTTTTGACTGGAAGTTGTCTTCTCTATTTTGGATTTATTCTTCCCTCTTTTCTGGACTATATTCAAAAAAAATTACTTTTAACTTCAATAAGTTGATTAAAAATACAATTAATACTTTTTACTTTTTTATTACAATGCTACTTATAGAAAATGTAATACTTAACAATTATTTTTTTGTAAGCACAAGTTTTTTATTATGGCAAATAACTTTTTTTATCTTACTTCTTTCATTTAACAGGTTGATTTATAATTTAATAATTCGATATGTATTTTCGAAGTATTTTACAACTAACAATGTTTTAATTCTTGGTTACAATGACACAGCAATTAAACTAGCAAAATATTTAAATAGTGAATTGATGGGGCTTCATATTATAGGATTTGCAGAAGACAAATTAAACATTCAATCTATTTCTAATTATCCTATTGTTTCTAATTTAGAAAATGCACTGAAAGTAGCAAGAGATTTTAATGTTCGACAAATTTATTCAACTATATCCCCTTCACAGAATTCATTTATCAATAAATTAATCAAGCAAGCGGAAGATGCTTGCATCAGATTCAGAATGGTTCCAGACTTATCGGTATTGACTAACAAACCGTATAATTTAAATTATCTGAATGAATTACCGGTTTTGTCTCTTCATAATGATGCAATTGATGATTTGGGAAATATATATTTAAAACGCTTGCTTGATATATGTATCAGCATCTTAGTAATTGTTTTTATTTTATCATGGTTAATTCCATTAATTGGTTTACTGATTAAACTAGAATCTAAAGGACCTATATTTTTTTCTCAATCTCGAACAGGAATTAATAATAGATTGTTCGATTGTCTGAAATTTAGAAGTATGAAATTAAATTTCGATGCAGATAAAATCCAAGCTGTTAAAAATGATTCCCGTGTTACTAAAATTGGTAAGTTTTTAAGAAAATCTAGTATCGATGAATTTCCTCAATTTTTCAATGTTTTGAAGGGTGATATGAGTATTGTTGGTCCAAGACCTTTTATGGTAAAGCATACAGATGACTATTCAAAAATTGTTAACAATTATATGCTTAGACATTTTTTGAAGCCCGGAATAACTGGTTGGGCTCAAATAAATGGTCTTAGAGGAGAAATAAATAATCAATCTCAAATCATAAAACGGGTTTCCAATGATATCTGGTATTTAGAAAATTGGTGTATAGGTCTTGATTTTAAAATTATTTTTTTAACTATTTGGACTCTTATTTTTAAAAGACAGGTAAATGCATATTAAATCTTTTAGAACTTGATGATTTTTTGAACATTTACATTTTCCCCCTGTGTTACTTTAACGAAATAAATTCCCGGTTTGAATTCCGTTCCAAATTCTATAAGTTTATTTGTATTTATTCTTATTTTATAAACATTACTTCCCATACTATTCATCACTTCAATTAGAATATCGCCAATGAAATCATTGTTAATTTTTATTTTGAATGATTGTGTGGTAGGATTTGGATAAATTATTATCGGTTCAACTTCATTTATTATTGATTTTTCTTCTATTCCTGCGATCATTTTTGCATAACATCTTTTTTTACTTTCATAAATTAGTACAGTGATTTGAATTATATGATTGGCTGCATCTTTTACTTTTACAGTATAAGTTCCGGCTTTTAAATTATAAAATTTATTGTTTGTACTGTAAGTTCCATTATTAATTGAAAAGAGATACGGCGGAGTTCCCCCTGCTGCTGAAATTTCTATATACCCATCAGACATTCTTCTGCAGGATACATCTTTCTTTGAAACCAATGTTAATGTAAGTGGAATTGAAACTGGCTCTGAAATCTTTAGGGTTAGATATTTTATGCAATCATTTACATCTTTAACAGATACTGTATAATTTCCAGCAACTACATTGTAAAATGCATTAGATGATTGAAATATACTGTTATTCATTGAGTATAAATATCCCCCTGATCCACCTATGGCATTGATAAATATTGTTGTAGTACCTCCAGATGATGTTATTGGAGTTGAGTTAACTGAAATATTAATAGAGTCGGGCTGTGTTAATGTAATTGATGAAGATACAGTAACTGCATTAGAATCAGTAACAATAAAGCTATAATTCCCAGCCCCTACATTGAATATTCCTGTTCCGGTATAAGGTGGAGTTCCTCCCGATGCCAATACAGTCAATGTTGCAATTCCTCCATTGCATAGTACATTGTTTGAACTAATATTTATTTGTAAAGCTGATGAAGGTTGTTTGATTTGTATGTTTGCTTTACCAATACAACCATTGCTGTCTTTTACATTGATTTGATAAATTCCTGCTAGTACATTATTAAAAACATTTGACGACTGAAATAAACTGTTGTTCAATGAATATAGATACATCCCTGTACCCCCTGATGCATTTACTACAATATTTGTAGAAGATCCGTAATTGTTGATAATCCCCGCATTAATGGTTACCGAAATGGGAAATGGTTGGTTTATGGTTATTAATGTTGAAGCACTGTTATTATACGCATCTGTTATTGCGAAGTTATAGGAACCGCTAGCTACTTTGTATAATCCAGTTCCTGTATAGGGTTGTGTTCCTCCAGACGCTGAAACAATCACTGTTGATGAATCTCCATTACACAATATATTTGATGCAGAAATAATGACTTTTAAAGGTGAACTTGGTTCTATTATTTGAATGTTTGTTGATTTTGAACACCCATTAATATCTTTTACTTTAACAATGTAGTTACCTGCATTGATATTATTGAAAATATTTGAAGTTTGAAATGATCCATTATTCAAAGAGTAAATGTATTGCCCTGTTCCGCCCGAAGAATTAATTGTTAAAGTAGTAGTTCCTCCGTAATTGGTTATGATACCTGTACTTACAACAATTGAAAGAGATGTAGGTTGATTTATAGTTATTGATGATGTAGCGCTGATGCCATTTGAATCAGTAACAGTATAAGTATAGGTTCCGGCAATAACTTTGAATGTTCCGTTACCAGTGTATGGTTTAACTCCTCCTGAGGCATTAACTGTTACATTTGAAGAATCACCATTACATAATATTGTTGAAGCCGTTATTCCTATTGTAAATAATGCTGGTTGATTAATGTTTACATTTATAGAATTAATACAATTATTTTGGTCTTTAACAGTGATAGTATAATTACCTGCAGTAATATTTTTAAAAATATTGGAAGATTGATACAATCCACTATTTAAATTATAGGATAAAAGTCCTGTCCCCCCTACTGCAATTACTGTAATAGATGTATTGCCACCAAAGGAATTAATAGTTCCAATTACAACACTTACATTAATTTTGGAAGGTTCTGAAATAGTGATGGATGAAGTTGCACTCAGTCCATTTACATCAGTTACTGTATAATTATAGGTTCCCGCAATTACATTAAATGTACCTGTTCCAATATAAGGTGCAGTGCCCCCTGATGCAGAAACTGTTACTGAAGAATTACCTCCATTGCATATAATAGCAGTATTTGATATTGTTATTGTTATTGGAGGAATAGGGTTGGATATTTGTTTTTCAATTACTCCGACATCAGGAAGGGAAACAATAGGATTTCCTATAAAATCATTTGTCAAACCTATATTTTGTCCGATATTGATTAATTGGCTGTTTGTTGAAGGTGTGAAATCCCACAACAATGCATTTGAATTAGCTGTATTTGTCCAAATTGTCTGTGCCGTTGACAATTCATTTGAGTTTAATGTAAAATTTAGATAACTGGCATTTGAAAGTTTATAAACATTGTTTTCATGAATCAGTTGCCCTCCTGTCCATTGACTGGTTCTCGCTACATCTACACCTGTTGACAACTGAAAAACATTGTTTTTAAATATTACTATCCCCTGATTAGATACGCTAGTACTCATACTTCCCAGATAATTTTCAAATATTCTGTTAACTGAATTCTCTACAATAACATTATTGTAGAATTTCATATTGGCAACACTCACCAAATAAGTACCACTGTTATTAATGTAAAATAACGAACCGTTATTGATAAATTTATTATAAGAAAATTCATTGTTTTCAATCAGACCACCATTTCCTGAACCATTTTCTACTACACCATTGCAATCATAAAAGGTGTTGTATCCAATAAAATTATTTGAAGAACCACTTCCATAAAATTCCACAGCACCTCCATCATAAACATAATCATAACTATTAGCCCAGCAATCATGGAAATAATTGTTGGTTATTTTATTATATGCACTTGAAATAACTACTGGATTTGCACCATAATCATTATTGACAAATACATCATTTACAATCATTCTTAAATTTCCTATATCACAATGATCCATCGTATTATTAGGACCAACCCAGTAAGTTCCAACACCAACAAGAGAAAGTTTGCAGTTTTTTATTGTGTTGTAAGATGATGTTCCATCAAATCCAAATGCTCTTTGAATTTTAGAAAGTATTGTTCTGTCAGTAGAACTAATGGTTGGATCTGTTATTTCTAATCCATCAAAAACGATGTAGTTTTTATTATACAAATAAAACAAATAACTGATGGTATTTCCGGTTCCAATAAATTGTGGTTTTGATCCAGTTCCATAGCTATTATAAGTTATTGGATTTCCAATACTTCCAGATTTGTTAATAGTTAATGTGCCATTAAATACATCATCACATTTGAATGAAATTACATCACCAGAGATAATAACACCCTGGTTAGACTGCACATTTGCAAGTGATTTCCAGGGTGTGGTTAAATTTCCATTGGAAGTAGCTCCTGTATAGGATGAGCTTACATAATAGATACGAGCATAAGTAACAGAACTAAACATGCTTAAAGCAAGCACAAGAGTAATAGTGCTGATGAATAAAAAATTTTTCATAAGGTTTTCATTTAGGATATTAAAGTAAAATTTTCAAAGGAGACAATGGATTAAAGAAAAATATTAAGGGGTTTAAATATTACATAGGTTAATTTAAATACTTCTTAATAATGATAAACATCACTTAGAAATCTATATTTTATCATTTTTTATAAATTTTCAATGATGTAAATTCACTCCTTTTAAGAGCCAAATATTGTGCCAACAATAGTCTATATCTTATTAATTATTAGTTAATAGAATACATATTTAATAAGAAAAAATGTTTTTTTTATTCTGATAAATACCATGTAAAAGATGTTTAAAAATTACTTAAAGGAGTGTTGGGAATTGAAGAATTATATCATTTCAGCTATTGTAGTCATATTTCTGTCTTATACAGTTTATTTATATTGCAGCGATGAAATGATAATAAAATTAAACAATGAAAATCAATTTTTTGAAATAGGAACTGCTGTATTATTTTTTGTTAATGCTTTCCTTTTTTTTATTTCTTTTAAGAGAAAAAAAAATATTTTTTTATTGATATTAGCTATTTTTATGTTTATTGGAGCAGCTGAGGAGTTAAGCTGGGGACAGGTTTTGTTTAATTATAAAACACCTGAAAATATAAAATCAATCAATGTTCAAGGAGAATTTAATTTGCATAATATCGAAATATTCAACACCAATAATTTCAATAAAACCCATAAAAAAGGATTAAGTCGTTTATTAGAAATAAATTTCCTCTTTAGGATTTTTATTATGACTTTTGGAATTATTTTGCCTTTATCAACAAACCATATAAGTTTAATTAAAAAAATTGTTTTACGCTATAAAATTCCTGTTATTCCAATTTCTATAGGTGTATTTTTTTTAATTAGCTGGATTGCTCTTGAGGGGGTATTATATTATTTACCAAATGGTAAAAATGAAAGATACTATTCCAGTTCAGTTGAAATTTTTGAATTTATTACTTCCTATATATTTTTACTATCAAGCATTTGGTTTTTCGCAAAAAAAAATATTTAATTGAGACAATGTAGTCAAAAATAGTTGGTAAAATCTCATAGGATATAGATTAAGAAAGGGTTTCAATCAATTAAATTGAAACCCTTTTCAATTTCTATATTATGAGTAAAAAAAATCATGCTGGGGATGTGGCAGTAAATCATCAATTAAATGGGGTAAACAATCTGGCAAACAACGATATAAATGCAAAGATTGTGGCCTTCTTTTTCAATGGGACAATAAATCTGTCAAAGACGAAAATCGCTTTATTTGGTTCAAAAAATGGATAATGGAGAGACAGGTATATAAATACCTTGTCCGAGACTCCGGCATGTCAGAAAGCTCCTTACAACGCCTTTTTAAAAGGTTTCTTCAAAAGGCACCAGAAGTGCCAATAAAATCAAAAGATAGAACTCATCTGCTTATTGATGGATCTTATTTTCCTAATGGCATATGTTTAATCTTGTATTACGATCACGATATTCGCTATGTTCAACTTTATAGACATACAGATGAAGAAAGATTTATCGAGATTTATGAAGACTTAATGAATCTGAAGAAATTGCAAACGAATATCTACAGCATTACTTGTGATGGTCATAAAGCTATTTTAAAAGCTATTAGAAAGGCATACCCGAATGTTATCGTTCAAAGGTGTTTGGTACATATTAAAAGGCAAGTAAGAAATTATCTTAGCTCAAGACCCAAAAGCCTTCCAGGAATTGAGTTGCTTAGGATATCCAACAGATTAACTTCGGTGAAAACTCAAGATGATTGTGGTTTATGGCTACTATCCTTTAAAGCATGGTGCGATAAGTATGAAGGATATGTAAAAATGAAATCTTATAATATTGAAACAGGAAGGTTTTGGTATACACATAAAAATCTACATGCATCTTATTCATTAATCATAAAAGCTATCCCCAATATGTTTCACTATGTTGATGACCCTGAAATACCTTATACCACCAATAGACTTGAGAATTATTTTGGGCATTTAAAGGATAAACTTATTCTACACAGAGGATTGAGACTTATGGCAAAAAGAAACTTCATTAAATGGTATCTACATTTTTTGAACAACTCGAATTGAGTTTTTGAAGCTAATGAGTAATCCGATAAAAAAAGGAGCTGATTTTATCAACTCCTTTCTATCGTATTTACTTCAATCTTTATGCTGGCAGGTTGCTCTCCAGCAGAGCCTACTTCCTCTTGGATTGATAATGCAAAATTCAATAGTTGAAATAATAAAATCACCAACTATTTTTGACTACATTACCTTAATTGATTAAATATTGAGAGCTAGATATTTGGATTCATTTTATTTTGTAAAATATCTGTTAAGATATTCATGAATGAGAAAATAAATGCACTCAATATTACGGAACCTAGAACAAGAGGATAATCTAATTTACTTAAAGCATCTACTGTTATTTTACCTAACCCATTCCATCCGAATACATATTCTACAAAAAAAGCTCCGGTCAACAATTCTGCAAACCAACCCAATATAGTAGTGATAACAGGCGGTATTGCATTTCTTAATGCATAATGTAGAATTATTTTATTATGGTGAATGCTATAAGCTTTTGCGGTTCTTATAAAATCGAGATTCATTGTGTCAATCATTGAGCTCCTTGTCATTTGAGTTATCACTGAAAGCGGCCTAATGCCCAATGTTAAAGCAGGCAAAATGAGATTTTTTAAAACAATTATTCTATCTCCTGTAACCTCATCTATTTCATATAAGCTTCCGGTGAAATTGAGTCCCGTATATTGATGTAAAATGATGCCAAATAAATATGCAATGATTATTGCTAGAAAAAATGAAGGAGTTGAAACACCAAGATTGCTGATAAAAATACCTATATGATCTATTGCCTTGTTTTTATTTATAGCAGAAACAATACCTAATAATATTCCAATGATTGTTGCAAAAATGATTGAAGAAAATGCAAGTAACATGGTTAGCGGAAAAGCTTTTAATAATATAGACAACACGTCTTTTTTAGATTGATAACTTTTCCCAAAATAAGGTAATTTGATACCAATCACTTTTTGGGTTCCAATAAAAAATCCATGTAATTCTTTTGTTTTTAATTCAATTGAATCATAAATGCTAATCGGAGAAATATCGTTTACAAATAGAATTAATTGCTTGTATTTCGGTTGATCTAAATAAAGTGATTTTCGAATATTGTCCATTGTATTTTTATCTCCAGATTGTCCTGCAATTAACTTTGCAGGATCACCCAATACTTGAAAAATAAGAAATACAAGCAGAATTACGCCAGTTAAAACCATACATGTATTTAACAGACGTTTAAATAAAAACATGAAAGCATTATTTTTGATTAGACTCAATAATTTTGACCATTTCAGCAGCATTGAATTTATGGTCTTCTAATCCTTCGTATGATTTAATAATGTTACCGTTCCACAAATAAAATAATCCTGGTGTAGTTGCCTTATTGCCCAATAACTTAAAAAATCCTGGAATGTCATCCATTACAAAATAAGGTAAAGGCATTTTTGTTTCAGTAAAAAATTCGGGTATCTTGTATGTTTCCTCATTCATGAACAAAACGTATATCGGAGGTAATTTGTGTGTTTTGGAGATGGAAGCCAATTCTTTTGCTGCATCTCTGCAGTGGTCACATCCTGGCACAAACAAACAAACAATTTTCTTTCCTTTGTCAAGATTTACTTTTTTACCGCTGAAATTGGTAAAAGCAGAAAACTTGGATTGGGTAAAAGTAGGTTCATTAACTAATGTAACCACATTGCTATCTTTTCCGGATGTTTCTTTAACAATTGAATCTTTACTTTTTTTATAGTCAGAAGTGACAGACAAATCAATTGTACTTGAATCAACATCAACTGAAGACGAATCATTAGTTGTTTCATTAACAATAGGTAGTTTGATGCTTTCTTCTTTAACGCAAGGACAAAAAGGAAAAATAAAGAATAACAGAAAGGCAGATAAAAAATAAATAAATAAAAGGGCGATAAAGCTATTTTGACCTTTCGGTTTATCTGTTACATTTTTGTATAGGTAAACCAATAAAGCAATCGTGACAATATTCTTTATAAAAGCTTCCAACGGTGTCATCGGAATCAATTGACCAAAACAACCACAATTGCCATTCATTGCTCCATGCTCATACATTTGAATTCCCAGATGAACACAAAAAGCAACAAGTAAAGCAATAGTAACAGGAATAACAAAAGATCGGATAAAGTTTTTCTGCAGAATAGCAATTGCAATGGCTGTTTCCATAGCAATAATCAGTCTTGCCAAATATGGAGCTTTACACCAATCAACGATGCCAAGATCTACCAATTGTTTTTCAAATGCCCATATTGGATAAGATTTTGCTACAGCAGATAATAAAAATAAAGCTGAAATAATAATTCTGACAATTAATGGAAAATGTTTTTTCATATAGTTCAATTTGAAATTTGCATTTATTAAAATCTAAAAAACTATTCGCTGTGTTTCCCTTCCTTAATTAATATTAAAGCAAATACAGCGTAATTCATCATATCAAAATAGTTGGCATCAATTCCTTCGCTGATTATTGTTACACCTTTATTTGAAATTATTTGTTTGATGCGAAGCAATTTTGCCAGTATTAAATCTACAAAGCTCTCTTGACTCATTTCTCTCCAAGCTTCACCATAGTCGTGATTTTTATTGCTCATCAGTTGTTTGGCTGAAAAAACTTTTTGGTCATACCTTTTTTGAACTTCATCTACTGGTAGTTGTTCCAATTCATCATTGTCAATATCCAGCTGAATTAATCCAATGATTGCATAGTTGAAAATACCTTCAAACTCGCTAACGATTCCATCATCTATTTTTTGCTGCAGTTTTTCCTGAATGGTTCGGATTCTTTTGGCTTTAATATATATCTGATCCACAACAGATATAGTTCTGTATACTCTCCAGGAAGTTCCATAATCTGCTGTTTTTTTAAGGAAAACATTTCTACAGTTTTTTATGGCTTCATCATATTGCTCCGCTGTATTCATTCAGAAATAATTTAAAATTTAGGTCAAAATAAGATATTAATAGCACCTTTGTGTTAATATTACAAAAATACAATTACTGCGCTAATGTTTACCATCAATTGCAGAGGAAATTTAATTCAAATGAACGAACCCATTGTAATGGGAATACTGAATATTACCCCGGATTCCTTTTATAAGGGGTATTTGAGCAATTCAATGGATGAAATTAAAGTACGTATTTCATCTATGATTACTGAGGGTGCATCAATCATAGATGTTGGAGGACAAAGTACACGCCCGGGAAGTGTGCGTATCCATGAACAAGAAGAGCTTGATAGAATTTTACCAATTATAGAATTCATTAACAATGAATTTCCAGATACTATCATTTCAATTGATACTTATTATAGTAAAGTTGCTGCAGAAGCATTAAATTCAGGTGCTTCTATTATCAATGATGTTAGTTCAGGAGAATTTGATCCTGACATGATTCCTTTGGCAGGAAAACATAAAGTTCCATATATCTGTATGCACATGCAAGGAACTCCCGAATCCATGCAGATAAATCCTTCTTATGAAAACATCACCAAAAATGTGCTTGATTTTTTTATTCAAAAAAAAGAACAATGTATTAAAGCGGGTATAATTGATATCATTTTTGATCCAGGATTTGGATTTGGAAAAACGACTCAACATAACTTTTCCCTTTTAAGTAATTTGTCAATATTTAAAATGCTAGAATGCCCATTATTGGTTGGGCTATCCAGAAAAGGTATGATATATAAAACGATTAATTCCAGTGCATCTGAAGCATTAAATGGAACAACCGTTTTGAATACGATGGCACTTAAAAACGGTGCAAATATACTCAGGGTTCATGACGTAAGAGAGGCAAAAGAAGCCATTACCTTAATGACTGAATATAAAAAAGCCGCTCATTAATTTGAACGGCTTTTAAAGTAAATAATAATATTGGGTTATTTAAGTTTTGTTGTATCAGGTTTTAATTTTGCTACACTATCCATATATCTCTTTTGCCTGTTTTTCATTTCTTTCATTTTAACTTCCTTTTCTGCTTTTGCCTGATCTTTAGTTAAAATATCTACCACTTCTATATCAAATACCAGAATACTGTTTGGTGCAATATCGGCACCAGCACCTTGTTTTCCATAAGCCAAAGGTGATGGAATAAACATTTTTGCTTTTGCTCCCTTGTTTAACAATTTCAAACCATCCGTCCAGCCTTTGATTACACTTCTTCCATAAGTCATGTCACTTGTCATATTTACACTGAAAGGTTCTACATGACCTTTAGAGGGATCAGTATTGCTGTCAAACATTTTACCATCCATTGTTCTTCCGGTGTAATTTGTTTTTACAATTACAGAAGTATCCACATTATTTCCTGTTCCGGCTTGAATCATTTGTACGTATACTCCCAAAGAAGTCTTTACTGGATTTAGATTATTCTTTTTGAAATATTCCTGTAGTTCCTTGTCTTGTTTAGCGGCGATACTGATGTTTTCAATCGAATCTTTAGCTTCACTTAATTTTCTTTCAGCTGAGCGCGCGCTGTCAGCTTCTTTTGCACTATGAAAAATATTCAATAATTTAACAGTAGTGGTAAAATAACATCCCTTTTTAAAGTAAGGAGGCATTGCATTCATATTTTGAGCAAATATTGAATCAGCTAAAATCCTCATTACAAGACTATCTCCTTTTCTCAATTGAGAAATGATTTTGAAATATTCTGGTGGAATGGAATTTGCATCAAATGGCTCAATAACTGCTCCTGTTGTAGTTCTCGTGTCATTCAATACAGAATCTTTTTTTCCATTGTTTGCAATTTGACAAATTTGCATTTGCATAAAGTCACCTACTTTAACTTTAGGACCCGATCCGGAATTAATGATTTTATACTCCAATCCCTTGTCTCCTTTTTTAAAACTTTGTTGACATGCAGTCAAAGAAAGCACTGCCATTAATAAAATGTAAGCCGATTTTTTCATTGTTTATTGTTTAAAATTGATAAGTACTTAATTCATTTTTGTTTTCTGATATTGCCAGTTTGAATTGTGTAATAACTGATTCTAAAGGTTCTTTACTGCTTCCGCCGGCAGCATTAAAATGTCCGCCACCATTGAAATATTTTCTGGCAAATGTATTCACATCAAAGTTTCCTTTGCTTCTAAAAGAACATTTTCTTTCTTCCCCTCTGTCGATAATGATTGCAGCCATTTTAATTCCTTCTATACTAAGTGGATAATTTACCAAACCCTCCGTATCTCCAGTTTTAATATCATATTTGAAAAGATCATTTTGAGGAATGGTAATTAAGGCGGTATTGAATTCATAAAAAACCTCCATTCTATTCAGCAAAACATTTCCAATGAATTTCAATCTGTTTTCTGAAAAATTATCAAATAAATTTTCATGAATTACGCTTTGTTGTAAACCTCTTTTCAATAAATCAGATACCAAAACATGAACACTAGGAGAAGTTGATGGAAATCTGAATGATCCCGTGTCTGTCATCACACCTGCATAAATGCATTGGGAAATAGCATCATTTATTTTATCCTGATATCCGGAGGCATAAATGAAGTCATATACCATTTCCGCAGTGGAGCTTTTTGTTGTATCGCTGATACCAAAAGAAAAAACTTCTGTTTGCGGTTGTTGGTGATGGTCTATTAGAATTCTTTGAGCATTGGATTTCAAAAGTGCCTGTTCCATATTTTTCGTTCTGCTCAAAGTATTGAAATCAAGGCAAAAAATCCAATCAGCATCTGATATTAATGCATCAGATTTTAAGGTGTCTTTATCATAATCAATTACAGCTTTACAACCTGGCATCCAATTTAAAAAACTTGCCCAATTGGTAGGAGAAATAACGGTTGCGTCGTGTCCAAATTGAATAAGATAATGAAATAATCCCAATGCTGAGCCCATGGCATCTCCATCTGGTTTTTGATGCATGGTAATTACCAACTTTTTAGGCGTAGTTAAATCTTTAATTATTTCGGTAATGGGGTTCATAAATGGTGGGCAAAAGTAAGCGTAATAAATGAATGTTCAAATTTAGAGTGCATTAAATATAAATTGGTGTTATCTTCGCACCCAAAATAATAAAAAATGAACAACAGAACTTTTACTATGATTAAACCGGATGCAACAAGAAACGGGCACACCGGAGGAATACTTGAAATGATCAACAAGGCTGGATTCCGTATTGTAGCTATGAAAATGACTCACTTAAGTGCTCAAAAAGCAGGTGAATTCTATGCTGTACATAAAGAACGTCCATTTTATGGCGAATTGGTTCAGTTTATGAGCAGTGGACCTATAACCGCAGCAATATTAGAAAAAGACAATGCTGTGGAAGATTTTCGTAAACTAATTGGCGCTACAAATCCTGCTGAAGCCGCTGAAGGAACCATCCGTAAAAAATATGCTACTTCTATAGGAGAAAACGCCGTGCACGGAAGTGATAGTAATGATAATGCACTAATTGAAGGCGATTTCTTTTTTAGCAAATTGGAGCAGTTTTAATATAAATAACAATTATTCTCAAAAACTCCATTCCAATTGAATGGAGTTTTTTGTTTAATTAATTTAAAAACACAAGAACTATTTTTAAATAACTGAAATTATGCAAGCAACCATAACCATCGCCAGATATAAAAAATGGGCAATACCATTTGCTTTTTTATCTATGGTTGCATTTCGGATTCCTTTGTATTTCAACAAAAGAATTAAATTTCATAAATTAATGGGTTCAGGCCGAAATGGTACGTTTGATATTTTACCAGATTTACATCAATGGGCTATTTTTACAATAAATAATGAAGATCAACATGCGTATATATCAAGTAGTTATTTAGATGTATTATATGGTAAATTCATTATCAAATGGTTGAAGATATTTTCTAAGGAAATTTTTGTTTTACTTCTTGAACCCATTAAATGCCATGGATTGTGGGATAATGAGGCGGTATTTGGAGAATTAAATTATAATGAAGAAAGCAATTGCACTCAAATTGGAGTACTAACACGAGCAACTATCCGATTATCCAAACTTAAGGAATTTTGGAAAAGTGTACCACTTGTTTCCTCTAAAATGAAAGATGCTAAGGGGCTTATGTTTTCGATTGGTATAGGAGAAATACCTTGGATAAAACAAGCTACATTCAGTATTTGGGAAACTGAAGAAGATATGAAGCAATTTGCTTATAGAATGAAAGAACATAGTCAAGTCATTAAAAATACGAGGGTTCGAAATTGGTATGCTGAAGAGATGTTTGTAAGATTTAATATTATTGATAGTTACGGTACAATTCATGGAAAAAATCCTCTCAAAAAATAATACTGTAACTTTGAAGACTATTTAAAAAAAGCATCATATATGAAGAATATCAAACTGATTGAAGTTCCCTCGGAGATAGGTGCAGGTACGCGTGGTGCAAGTTTGGGTATTGAGGCAGTTAAAATTGCCGGTCTCGACTTTATGAGTAATTTCTTTATACATTTTCCCTCAGAAAAAGTGGAGACTGAGAACAATCTGTTATTTGAACCAATTCAATCCCCTTTTGCTAAAAGAATTCATGGTGTTTTGAATATGTATGAAAGGATTAGTAAAGCCATTTGTGACAGTATGAAAAATAATTTCTTTCCGGTTGTATTGAGTGGAGACCACAGTAATGCCGGCGGAACCATAGCAGGTATAAAAATGGCGAAACCCAAAAGTAAATTAGGGGTTATTTGGATAGATGCCCATGCCGATCTTCACACACCTTATACTACCCCATCAGGCAACATGCATGGAATGCCTTTGGCAACTGCTATTGCTGAGGACAATAAAGACAATAAAGTCCATGACTTGGATGAAAAAACTATCAAAATTTGGAATCAATTAAAATCGATTGGCAAAATCAATCAAAAAGTATTACCGGAAGATATTGTTCTTATTTCTTTACGGGATTATGAAAAAGAAGAAAAAGCGTTGATTGAAAAACATGGGATTAAGGTGATTCCAACCAGCGAAGTCAGAAGAAATGGCGCAGAAAATGTGAGCAGAAAAGTGCTGAGGTACTTGAGCGATTGTACAGATATTTATGTAAGTTTTGATGTGGACAGTCTGGATTCTTCTATTTCTAAGGGAACAGGAACCCCTGTAAGCAATGGTTTAAAAGAGCGTGAAGCCGAAGATCTGATCAGTAAATTTATGCAGAATAGAAAAATATGCTGTTTTGAAATTACAGAAGTAAATCCCACACTTGACCGAGAAAATCTCATGGCAGAAATCGCTTTTAATATTCTTCAGCGTAGTGTTAATATCCTAATGATGAATTGATTAAGCAGATTTCTGTTGATATTTCCTATCATTTATTTTACCAAAGTTTCGCAGGATAAACTTTTTCTTCTATTAATTTATCAATATTGCTTTTAACGCCTGCAGCATCTTCTTTGTAAGTTACCCCAAACCATTGAGAGCTAGTAGGAATTACTTTTATGCTGTTTGAATTTATATTTATAAACTGATCAGCAATAATTGGAATAAAGAATTCAGCTTTTATATTATCGTGATTTTTTTCAACAAAACTTTCAAATAATTCTTTAGCCAATGTAAAAACAGAGGAATGAAAACACCAGAAGTTCATGGAAACACTTGAATCTGCTGATACTTCATGTAATTCGTCATTTTCTTCAAAAATAACTTTCCCTTCTTTCTTAAATATTTTTGTTCTTTCCTTGATCGATATTAAACGTTGTTTTGCATCTACTTCACAAACTCCTCTGCTAACAGTACCATGCTCACTTAGTGTTTTATCCAATTGATATCCGACGATTGCATAGGTATTTTCATTGCATTGTTCGGTTAGAAATTGAGCAGCTTTAACAAAAGCATTGGTTCCGTAATAATCATCAGCATTGATAACTGCAAAAGGTTCTTTGATGTAATCTGAGGCACATAAAATGGCATGACCTGTACCCCATGGTTTAGTTCTTTCAGGAGAAAGCTCCCCTTTTAAAAAGCAATTCAACTCCTGATACACATAGTCAACTTCAATTTTACCCTTTAACTTAGACCCAAATCTCTCTTTAAAACTATCCGAAAATTCTTTTCTTATTATAAAAACCACTTTGCCAAAACCCGCTTTTATAGCATCGTATATTGAGTAATCCATGATGGTTTCTCCCGAAGGACCAAATCCTTCTGTTTGTTTCATACTTCCGTATCGGCTAGCCATTCCCGCTGCAAGTATTAATAATGTTGGTTTCATCTTAGTTTTTCATTTTAATTTTGGCTCAAATTAATTACATTACAATGTTATAATAATCAAAACATAATTTTATAAAAAAATTGAGCTGGTAAAAATAAGCCAATCATTTATAACTATCAAATGCATCATATAGAAAAGTCTTTTCAGATAAATGAGATAAATAGTCGAGTTGCTGAATCCATGGGTGTATCATTATTTGTAGCAAGGCTTGATAAAATCCATCCCATTGTTTCAGGCAATAAATTGTTCAAACTTCATTATTTTATTGAGCAAGCAAAGGAATGCAATCATGACACTATCATCACTTTTGGGGGCTCATATTCCAATCATTTAGTAGCTACAGCTTATTATGCCCATTCAATTGGCCTTAAAAGTATTGGTATAGTAAGAGGCGAAAAACCAGATACCCTTTCCCACACTTTGATTGATTGCATGCTTTATAATATGGAATTGAATTTTGTTTCCAGAGAACTTTATGTGCAACAAGATAAATCTGAATTTGTAAAAAAAATAAGGAAAAAATACCCCAACTCAACGATCATCCCTGAAGGAGGTTATCACCCGAATGGAGCTGAAGGCGCATCTATAATCATGGAAGCAATTCATCCAATGGAAGTCACCCATGTTGCTACAGCAGTTGGAACCGCTACAACTCTTGCTGGGTTATTGCGAAACACTCAAGAACAAGAAATTATTGCTGTACCGGTAATTAAAAATATGACAGACATTCATTCAAGACTTGATTATCTAAATCAAAATGTACCATTTAATCAACCATTAATTTTTGAAGAGTATCATTTTGGAGGATATGCAAAATATGATGACCAATTGTTACATTTTATTCATGATTTTAACAGAGAACATCAAATTATGACTGACTTCATCTACACGGGCAAAATGTTCTATGCAATTATGGACAAAATAAAAAACGGATATTTTAAAAAAGGCAGCAAAATTGTTTGTTTACATACGGGCGGAATTCAAGGTAATTTTTCTATTCCTAACACTTCCATTATTTTTAAATAATGCCATAAGGGTTTATATTTGTAATTGATGACCAATACACAATGTAGTGTGTTTATACAAACGTTATGAAGAACCTTTATTTCATTGCAATAATAATATTATTTTTCATTTCTTATGATTTGCATGCTCAAAATTCATTACCTGAAATATCTGTGAATAGTTTCAATGGTAAGGTTATCATCAGTTGGTTAAATGATTATTCAAAACCTGTCACCAATATTTTTATACAAAGATCGTATGACAGTTTAAAAAACTTTACTACCATAGGATCTGTCCTCATTCCTCAAAACAAGGAAAATGGCTATCCGGATAATAATCCTCCCTATAATAAAATGTATTACAGAGTATCTGTGACATTTGAAGGAGGAGATTATGTAATTGGTCCTTCCTTTAGACCTGTAATTCAAAGAAAAGAAATCCCTGAAATAAATATTACGGATATCACTAAAAAAATAATTACCAAAGAATTGTTTTGGCAACCCTTAGAAGTAAAAGAAATACCTAAGCCTGTAATTGCAGATTCACTTAAAAAAAATAGTTCAACGGATTCTGTCAAAAAAATAACCATACCAAATATTGTCAAAAAAATCGGAGTTCAACCAAAAGACTCCATCAATATAGTTATTCCAAAAGTTATCATAGAAAAAACTGTGACATATCCTAGTAGTGTAGTATATACAAACAAGCAAAATAGCATTACCATTCACATTCCTGACCCAAACAATAAAAAATATCAGATAAAATTCTTTGACGAAGAGAATAATTTTTTATTTCAATTAAACAAACTGAATGAGGAATATCTGATCATTGAGAAAGTAAATTTCGTGCATTCAGGATGGTTTAACTTTGAATTGTTTGAAGATGGTATCTCCATTGAGAAAAATAAATTTTATATTTCCAAGGATGTAAAATCTGGTAGTAAGTAGATTTATATTAGCTGCATTTCGAAGATCTCCTCGAAGTTTTTCCTGATTTTTTGTTTGACTTCATCTAGGTTAATTTTTTCACCGGTTTCCTTTTCCATGGATGTCACTTGCTTATTTTGAATACCGCATGGAATGATATTGTTAAAATAACTGAGGTCAGTATTGACATTTAATGCAAAACCATGCATTGTAATCCATCGGCTGCACCGAACACCAATTGCACAAATTTTCCTTTCTTTTCCTAGGATTCCGGGTTCTATCCATACACCTGTTTCACCTTCACTTCTTTCCCCTTTAATACCAAAATCGGCAATGGTACGAATAATCACTTCCTCTATGTTTCTTAAATATTTTCCAATATCTGTATAGAATTTTTCTAAATCAAAAATTGGATACCCCACAATTTGATTTGGACCATGGAATGTAATATCACCTCCCCTGTTTGTTCTGAAAAATGAAATTTCTTTCTCCTGCAATTCCTGATCACTCAATAGCACATTGTTAATATTACCGCTTTTTCCTAAAGTATATACAGCTGGGTGTTCACAGAATAATAAATAATGTTTGGTTGCAAGTATAAGTGGATTGGAGTCATTGCCCTCTTTTCTCGCTGTAGTTTTTATATTTATATTTTCAGCTAGTAATGATTCCTGGTAATCCCAAGCAGTTTTATATTCAATTAAACCAAGATCCTTAAAAAATACTACTTGATTGTTCAAAATGATAATTTATACACAAAAATAATGTTTCCATATCAACTAATATCGCTTGTTTTTAAAAAAGCATTTGATCAATTAAAATTTACTGATTTTAAAAAACACAGTAATTCAAATAATTGACAGTATTTTTGATAAAGAAACCCACGAAGCAATGAATAATGAAATAGAAGAGGAATTATCGGAGTCGGAAGAGCTTTTTGAGCGCATGTCAATAATAATCGACAAGGGGCAGGACCCTTTAAGAATTGATAAATTTCTCATGGCTAGAATTGAGGGCGCCACCAGAAATAAAATTCAGCAGGCCATTGAAAATGATTT
Source organism: Chitinophaga pinensis (assembly GCA_945872815.1). GTDB lineage: Bacteria > Bacteroidota > Bacteroidia > Chitinophagales > Chitinophagaceae > Ferruginibacter > Ferruginibacter pinensis_C. Next base: position 8,338 of record CAMCAY010000028.1, on the reverse strand, counting down.
GGTTCTTGTAAATGACAAAGCCATTAAGAGCAATTATAAAATTAAAGGTGGAGATAAAGTTGTCATTTTTGATACATACAATCATGAAACATCAGAAATTATTCCCCAGGATATCCCTTTGAATATTGTTTATGAAGATGAAGAGTTGTTTATTATCAATAAGCCTGTTGGAATGGTTGCGCATCCTGGAAGCGGAAATCCGGACAATACGCTTATCAATGCTGCTGCATTTCATTTGAAGAAACAGCTCCCAGAATTGGATGACAATACCCTGCCCAGATACGGATTGGTTCATCGGATTGATAAAAATACCAGTGGCTTGATGGTAATGGCTAAAACAAAAAAAGCGATGACAGACCTTGCCAAACAATTTTTTGATCATACCGTTCACAGAAGATATGTGGCATTGGTTTGGGGAAATTTTGATGAAGATGAAGGAACCATCGTCGCTCATGTAGGAAGGCATCAACGATTCAGGAAATTGTTTACAGCATACCCTGAAGGTGATTATGGCAAAGATGCCGTAACCCATTATAAAGTGTTGGAACGCTTTAATTATGTAACCTTAGTTGAATGCAGACTAGAAACCGGTAGAACTCATCAAATCAGGGTTCACATGCAATACATTGGTCACCCTTTATTTAATGATGAATTTTACGGAGGTGACAGAATTGTGAAAGGCACTGTATATTCAAAATATAAACAGTTTGTTGACAATTGTTTTTCTATCTGTTCTCGTCAGGCATTGCATGCGAAAGAACTTGGATTTATTCACCCTGAAACAAAGAAGGAAATAATCTTTGATAGTGATATTCCTGAGGATATGCAGCAAGTAATAGATAAGTGGAGAAAGTATAGCCAATTTAAGAATGCAGAGGAATAAAATAGTTGAAATGATTACCAACCTGATGCCAACACATCAGCAATATGCATCGTTTTTAAAGGTAAATTATTTTTTTTGATAACTCCCTCCAGTTGCATTAAGCAACTTAAATCTGTTGAAATAATATATTCTGCTCCTGTAGCAAGTGCATTGTTTATTTTTTGATCTGCCATTGCAGTAGAGATAGTTCCAAACTTAACAGAAAATGTACCTCCAAAACCGCAGCAAGTTTCATTGTCATTCATTTCAATCAGTTCAAGTCCCTTTACTTTATTCAACAGCTTTCTTGGTTCTTCTTTGATTTTACATTCCCTTAAAGCTGCACAGCTGTCGTGATAAGTAGCTTTACCATTGAGTATGGCATTAAAGTCTTCTATCTTCAATTTATCAATTAAGAACGATGAAAATTCAATAATACTTTTTGAAACACTTAAAACTTTTTCTTTGTTGCAATCATTCTCCAATAAATCTGGATAGTAATTTTTCACGAAGCCCACACAACTGGCACTTGGGCCCACAATAAAATCAGCAGAATTAAAATCGTCAGCGAATTTCAATGCGACTTCTCTTGCTTCTTTTTGAAAACCGGCGTTGAATGCGGGTTGTCCGCAACAAGTTTGATTGCTGTTGTATTCAACAACGCATCCGGCTTTTTCCAATACTTTTATCATATTGAAAGCAGTTTGTGGATATAACTGATCAATAAAGCAAGGTATGAACAATTGAACCTTCATCTTTTTTAATTAACGATTTTGATAGATTGATCAAAAGCAATCATTTTTAAAGCAGTAATGGCGGCCTCTTCTCCTTTGTGCCCATGCTTGCCCCCAATTCTTTCCATTGCTTGTTGGTTATTGTCAACAGTAAGAACACCAAATACAGTAGGCAAAGGTAGTTGTAAATTCAAGTGAAGAATGCCATCAGTTACAGCTTTACAAACATAATCAAAATGGGGCGTGTCGCCACGCAAAACACAACCTAGTGCAATGAATGCATCCGGATTCATTGATTTATCAACTTGTTTCATTTCCCAATACCTTTTTATTGAATAGGGTATTTCGAAAGCCCCTGGAACAGCTATTACTGTATGTTGAATTCCGTATTCTTTTAAAACTTTCACACACCCATTTTCCAATTCATCAACTATGGAAGAATTCCATTCTGTTTTTACTATTACAACAAAGGCATCCTTTTTTATTGGGATGCCTGTTGTTGATCTTTTTTCCGGAGAATATGAAGACATATAAATTATGTTTATAAATTCTTTTCCTTTGGTTTAGGTTAATCTTACATGCAAATTCAAAATTATCTTTTGATTCTTATTTAAGAATGGTCGTTTAAAGTTTATTAATTCGCTCATATCTTTTTAAATATCTTTGACCATGCTGTTGGTACATCTAATCTTCGAATCAATTCATAACCTTTTCTTTCAAATAATTTTATCCAATCTTCTTGTGATTTGATATTGATATGTCCCCATTTTTCATCATGCTCAGTTTTTTGCGATGTGGAGGAATGATATATATATGTAGGAGAAATTGAGTCGAATAGATTGTCGATTTCCTCATCCGTCATATGCTCACTCACTTCAATCCAAAAGAGACAATCAGTAGTGACTGGTTTATCGATTATATTAAGATGAGGATATTTTGACTTGATGTATTCTTGATGTGCATTGAATATTTCATATACTTTCACATCAAATCCTGTTTCATATAATGAATTTGAATATACTCCAGTACCTGCTCCATAATCAAGCACAGATTTTATTTCGGGAAAATTCAATAACTTTTGAGCCGTTAAATTACAAAGGCTTACAAAGGCAGGATTGTCGGATGATACTCCCATAGCCAATTCTGCCTCTAGGAATTCTTTATCGCTGATATGTTTGTTTTCTTTTCCGGACAATTGCTTATCCAGTTTATCTTTTAATGACATATTGATTTGTTCTAAATTTATGGCAGTTTAATGTTGATAATTATTAAATTAATAACATTCTAGAAGATGTATTCCAATCCATTTCTACATTTGCCAAAATGTTTGAATAATTTATCCTAGTGTCAATGTTATATCAAACTAAACCCATTCACCAAATTCAATTCAGCATATTTATATCTCAATTTCCAATAAACGATAAGTGGTTGTTTTAAACGCAGATTAAGGAATTATTAATTTATTTCTCCAAGGCGTGCAAGTCTTTTATCAACATCACCGTTGGTTACGGATACAAATGCAGGATAGTTGGTTTTTACTTTTTTGTATAAACTGATAGCTTCCTCATTTTTACCAATAGATTCAGCATAGTTACCACAAAGCATCAGTGCATCAGGTGTAAAAGAATCATCATTATCATTTACCTCTGTTGCTTTTTTGTAATAACTGAGTGCTTCTTCTTTTTGTTTCTTTTCTGCATAGGCATGACCTAGCATAGTATATGCTTTGCTTTGAATTTGTGCAGAACCCTTACCATCAAACTCTTTAAGGTATTTTATTGATTTGTCAAATTCACCAATTTGAAGATAACATGCACCAGCCATATATTTGGCACGATTAGCATTCAAAGTACCATCATAGTTACTTATTATTTTAAGAAGACCTGTAACATTACTACCGTCCAATACACCTCCATTCAAGGCAATGTTTACTGAATCTTTACTGAAGGATGAATTAGCCATTTGATCAAATAGACTTTCTGCCAAAAAAATAGATTCTGCGGCTTTAAGCTCTTTAGGCTCTTTGATTAGCTTTTCATAACCAATCCATCCAGAAGCAACAATAATTACTGCAGCTCCGATGTAAGTTATTTTTTTACTGTATTTATCCCAAAATCCTTTTACCTGATCTAAAACTTCATTTGTTTCTTTTGCCATGCTTGTATTTTTTAATTAGAAAAGTTTATTGAAAATTAATCCATTATAAATGGATAATCTTCTTGTACATAAACGTCTTTTAGTAATTCGCTGTCATCTGGCCAAGGACTATCCTCAGCAAATTTCACAGATTCTTCCACTTCATATTTAACTCTTTCATTTATAACTTCTATTTCTGAATCTGAAACCTGGTAGTCTGTTTGCAAAACTTTTAATACATGTTCAATGGGATCCTTCTGTTTGTATTCTTCCAGCTCATCCTTTGTTCTGTATTTCTGAGGATCACTCATACTATGACCTTTGTATCTGTACGTCTTAATTTCAAGTAATGTAGGACCGCCTTTTTCTCTTGCTCTATTAGCAGCACGTAGTACGGCATTGTGAACATCTTCAGGACTCATACCATCAACAGTATCAGCAGGCATCTCGTAAGCATCTGCAGTTTTATAAATATCCAATGTTTTACTTGTGCGGGCTACGGATGTTCCCATAGCATAATGGTTGTTTTCGCATATAAATACAACTGGTAGATCCCAAAGCATTGCCATGTTAAATGTTTCATGCAACATACCCTGACGCGCAGCACCATCTCCAAAAAAACATAAAACAACATTATTGGTACCTCTGTATCTTTCTGCAAATGCCAATCCAGCACCAGTTCCAATTTGCGCACCTACGATGCCATGTCCACCAAAAAAGTTCTCTTTTAATCCGAAGAAGTGCATGCTTCCACCTTTTCCTTTACTACAACCCGTTGCTTTACCATAGAGTTCTGCCATACAACTCTTTGCGGAAACTCCTTTTGCAATAGCCAATGCATGATCGCGATATGCTGTAATAAACTTATCATCAGCATTTGTTGCAGTCATACACCCTGCTACAACTGCTTCTTGACCGATATAAAGGTGACAGAAACCGCGAATTTTCTGCATACCATATAATTGACCGGTTTTTTCTTCGAAACGACGCAATAAAAGCATCAATTCGTACCAATAAAGATAAGTTTCCTTTGAAAACTTTGTTGCCAATTGTATAAAATTTAGGTCGCAAAGATAAGGGATAAATAACAAAATAATACAGAGCAATAAAAAACCAATATCGATATAAATTATTCTTTCTTACAAATAACAATTAATTAATTATAGATTTATTTTAATTTATAGTGTTATTTAATTTCAGTTGAATTAATTGTTAAAAACTTCAATTGAACTTTTATCTTTCAATGCTATTTCTGTTGTTTCTTTACACGTTTGCAAATAAAAAAATTAAATAAATAGTTATGCCTGCATTAACATATGATGATATTCAATTGGTACCATCCTATTCTGAAATAGTATCAAGAAAAAATATTGATTTGAAATCAAAGGTTACAACAAGATTTGAATTATCCATTCCTATAGTTGCCTCTCCGATGCCAACCGTTTGTGGATTGGACATGGCTTTGGAATTAATGAGAATGGGTGGTATTGGGTGCATACATAGATTTATGACTATTGATGAACAAGAGGAGATTGTTGAAAATCTTTATAATATTTCACTTGTTGAAAAAATGAAAGTTCCCGTCATGGCTGCTGTTGGTGCTAATGGTGATTTTTTGGAAAGAGCCAATGCATTGGTTAAAAAAGGAGCTAAAATTATTTTGATTGATGTAGCTCATGGTCATCATAAAAATGTAAAAGATGCAATTGGGTTGATAAAATCAATCGACTCATCTATTGATGTTATTGCAGGAAATATTGCTACTGCAAAAGCGGCTATTGATTTACAAGATTGGGGAGCTGATGCTTTGAGAGTAGGTGTTGGAGGAGGAAGTTTGTGTACAACAAGAATTAAAACCGGATTTGGTGTGCCTAATGTTACCTGTTTAAACGAAATTGTAAAAGTAGCCAAAGTGCCCGTTATGGCTGATGGCGGATTACGTATGAGTGGAGATTTGGCGAAGGCATTTGCTTTGGGAGCATCAACAGCTATGCTAGGTTCTTTATTGGCTGGTACAGAAGAAGCTCCAGGATTATTGATAAATCAATCGAAAGGATTGTTTAAAAAATACAGTGGTGCTGCCTCACATGATACTAAAATTACACACGGGCAAGAAGTAAGAAATATTGAAGGCGAAAGTACAATCATACCATACAAAGGAAAAGTAAAAGTGGTAATAGACTCTATTCTTGATGGCATTAAATCAGCTCTTTCTTATGCTGGTGCCAATAATTTGAACGAATTTAAACCTGAGTTTGTAGAGGTAACCAATGCCGGTTTGAGTGAAGCTAAACCGCATTTGCTGTAGTTGTATCGATTTATTTTACTTTACTCATTCATTACTCAGCAACTTTAAGCATACATGCTATCTCTTCAAAAAATATCCATTACTCATTTTAAAAATTATGAAATATCATCTTTTTGTTTTGATAAATCTGTGATTGGAATTTGTGGTTTGAATGGTAAGGGAAAAACGAATTTGCTAGATGCCATCTACTACTGTTGTTTTACGAAAAGTTATTTTCCGGGATCTGACACATTGAATATAAAATTCAATCAGGAAGGTTTTAGAATTGAATCCTCCTTTTTATTGAATGAAAAACCTCAACATATTGTTGTAATAAACAGGGTTAATGCAAAAAAAGAATTTTATTTAAACCAGTCAGTTTACGAAAAACTATCCCAACATATAGGCTTATTACCTGCGGTGATTGTGGCTCCTGACGACATAGACATTATCAATGGAAGCAGTGATGGAAGAAGAAAATATATTGATACATTGATTTCTCAATTGGACAATGAATACTTGCAAAGTCTGATTCTACACAATAAAATATTACTTCAAAGAAACAGTCTTTTAAAAAATATTGCAAGTGGAAATATTAATGATTTCGGGTTGCTCGATGTTTTAGACGATCAACTTAGTATACCAGCTCAACAAATCTACAATAAAAGAAAAGTCTTTCTCGAAAAACTACTTCCAATGATTATTCTGTTTTATAAAAATATTGCAGATAATGATGAAAATTTGATTGCATTTTATGACAGCAAGATTTGCGAAAATAACTATAAAGAACTGCTAACAATTAATAGACAAAAGGATGTAGCAATTCAACGAACAAGTGTTGGCATTCACAAAGATGATTTGCTTTTTGAATTGAATGATCAGGTATTTAAAAATATAGCTTCTCAGGGACAGAAGAAAAGTCTTTTATTTGCAATGAAGCTTGCTGAATATGAAACTATTAAAAATTCCAAAGGATTTACCCCCTTGTTGTTATTGGATGATGTTTTTGAAAAATTAGACGATAAAAGAATTACTAACTTGCTTGATTGGGTTTGCAATAAAAATAAAGGACAAGTATTTATAACAGATACCCATAAAGTAAGATTGGAAAATACTTTTAATCAATTAGAAATAGATGGTCAGATTATTGAATTATAAATTGGTTGGCTTAAGTATAAACAGATCACTAATTTATAACTACTTTATTTATAACATTCTCACCAAGTTCTTTATTCACTCTTTCAATAATGATTTCTTTTTGATATAGTAATTCATTTTTTAAAGGTGCTACTGTACTTGATATATAAAGTGTTTGACCAATAATTTTAATACTATCAGTATATTTCGCGATGGTTTTACCCATAATTTCTTCCCAAATTTCCTCAATTTGAACAGCCTGAATGCCAGACTTCAATTTGCTTTTATTCAAAAAATCTTTTAATGCATCTTGTAATGATAGTGAGGCCATGGTGTGAAGTTAAAAGTAAAAAGTGAAAATTTAAAAGTAAAAAGTAAAAAGTGAAAAGTAAAAAGTCAAAAGTGAAAAGTAAAACCATTGAACATTAAATTATTAACCATTAAACCTTGAACTCTTGAACATTAAACCATTAAACACTCTCAGCGTTGAACCGTAGCGTTACACTAGCGCTCCCAACTCCTTTACTACCCTGTTAACAGGCAATCCCATTACATTATAGAAATCGCCGTTGATGGATTGAATGCCGACCACCCCTATCCATTCCTGAATAGCATAAGCACCTGCTTTATCGTAAGGTTTATATTTTTCAACATAAAATTCAATTTGCTCCCCTGTAAGTTCATTAAAAGTAACTTCAGTAATATCGGCAAAAGAAATTTCTTTTTCTTTTTGTTTAATAAAAACACCGGTTATAACCAGATGTGTTTTCCCGGATAGTTTTTTAATTATTTCAATAGCATCTTCTTTATTTATTGGCTTTCCTATGATTTCATTATTGCAAACAACAATTGTATCTGCTGCTAATACCGGAATCTCGGGGTTGTAAATATGTATGATTGCCAATGCTTTATTTTGAGCAATGTGTATGGCCGTTTCGGAAAAATTCAAATTAGAAGGATAGGTTTCATCCGTATTACTAACCATTACTTCAAAATCCACTTCAGCCCATTCCAATAATTGTTTTCTTCTGGGTGACTGTGATGCTAAAATTATTTTTTTTGCCATTAGATTAATTTAAAAAACAACATACTTAAAATGCCAGCAAGCATCACGAGTTTTAAATAATTACTTAATTGATGGTAGTCTGCAGAAATTTTTGCTTTGTATAATTTTTTTAAAAC
>CAMCAY010000027.1 GCA_945872815.1 Chitinophaga pinensis | reverse complement strand
TCTTTTAATTACTGAAAATATTCAATAGTGCCGATGTAGCTCAGCTGGCTAGAGCAGCTGATTTGTAATCAGCAGGTCGGGGGTTCGACTCCCTTCTTCGGCTCTTTTTATTGGGCAGTTACCAGAGTGGCCAAATGGGGCGGACTGTAAATCCGCTGTCTTTCGACTTCGGTGGTTCGAATCCACCACTGCCCACAGTTCTTTTATTTTCAAGTTGAATGGTATTATTATTTCAATATCATATTAAATTATGCGGAAGTAGCTCATTTGGTAGAGCGATAGCCTTCCAAGCTATAGGTGGCCGGTTCGAGCCCGGTCTTCCGCTCATTTTCAAATAATATACCTGGATCTGTAGAAAAGTTGAGTTTTGGTTTTTGGGTAGAAAGAAAATGCTCTCAAGCCGTGGTAGCTCAGGGGTAGAGCACTTCCTTGGTAGGGAAGGGGTCGTGAGTTCGATTCTCACCTATGGCTCTGCTAGTTAAAAGAATTGAATTAAAATTTTTAATAAAAATATTTACGTATTCTTTGTATGTAAATTTGAAAAATTTCAAAACAACAATTAAAATTTAAACAATGGCAAAAGAATCATTCAAGAGGGATAAACCCCATCTTAACGTTGGAACCATCGGTCACGTAGATCATGGAAAAACGACACTTACAGCCGCTATAACCGATGTTTTGTCAAAAAAAGGTTTAGCGGAGAAAAAAAATTACGATGACATCGATGGTGCTCCTGAAGAAAAAGAAAGAGGTATCACTATCAATACAGCTCACGTAGAGTACGCTACTAATACTCGTCACTACGCTCACGTAGATTGCCCGGGTCACGCGGATTATGTAAAAAATATGATCACAGGTGCTGCTCAAATGGATGGAGCTATTCTTGTAGTTGCTGCTACAGATGGTCCTATGCCTCAAACAAAAGAGCATATCCTTCTTGCTCGTCAGGTAGGTGTACCTCAAATCGTAGTGTTCATGAACAAGGTTGATCTTGTTGATGATGCTGAATTATTGGAATTGGTTGAAATGGAAATTCGTGAATTGTTAACTTCATACGGATTCGATGGAGACAACACTCCAATCATTCAAGGTTCTGCAACTGGTGCATTAGCTGGTGAAGACAAGTGGGTTGCAAAAATCGATGAATTAATGGCTGCAGTTGATAGCTACATTCCTTTGCCTCCAAGATTGGTTGATTTGCCATTCTTGATGAGTGTTGAGGACGTATTCTCTATCACTGGTCGTGGTACTGTTGCTACAGGTCGTATCGAAAGAGGCCGTATCAAAGTGGGTGAAGCTATCGAAATCGTTGGTCTTCAAGAAAAACCATTGTCTTCAACAGTTACTGGTGTTGAGATGTTTAAAAAATTATTGGATGAAGGAGAAGCTGGTGATAATGCTGGTTTGTTATTACGTGGTATTGAAAAGACTCAAATCCGTCGTGGAATGGTTCTTTGCAAACCAGGTTCAATTACGCCACATACCGAATTTAAAGGTGAAGTTTACGTGTTGAGTAAAGAAGAAGGTGGACGTCACACTCCATTCTTCAACAAATATCGTCCTCAGTTCTATTTCCGTACAACAGACGTTACCGGAGAGGTAACTTTGAATGCTGGTACTGAAATGGTTATGCCAGGCGATAACACCAACCTAAATGTTACACTTATCCAACCAATCGCGATGGAAAAAGGTTTGAAGTTCGCGATTCGTGAAGGAGGTCGTACAGTAGGAGCAGGTCAGGTTACTGAAATTGTAAAATAAGCTTTAAGTTCAGCAAAAAGCTTATTGTAAAAGATAAAACATATCTTTGAGATAATTAAAACTAAAAGCTGTCCTGATCGTATCAGGATAGCTTTTAGCTTTCTACGGGCATGGTGCAACGGTAGCATACGGGTCTCCAAAACCTTTGATCTGGGTTCGAATCCTAGTGCCCGTGCTGCTTTTAGTTAATTCGTTTTTTGGTTTAAAATATCAGATATTATATTACTGATTTAAACACTAAACATTAAAACATTAAACAGATGAATAAGCTTTCGGTTTTTTTAAAAGAGTCTTATCAGGAATTGACAGAGAGGGTAAGTTGGCCTAAATGGGAGCAATTGCAGCAATCTACCATGATTGTATTGGGCGCTACCTTGTTTATCACAGCTATAGTGGCCTTAATGGACTTCATAGCAAGCGGTTCAATGAAATTTATTTACTCTTTATTTAAATAGTTATGCAAGAAACAATAGTTGCAGGTAATGTTGAAAAACCTGCAAAAGAGTCAAAATGGTATGTGCTCAGGGTCGTAAGTGGAAAAGAGCGTAAAGTAAAGGAGTACCTCGATAAAGACATTATTCGCAATGGTTGGGATAAAGTAATCAAACAGATTTTTCTTCCTGTTGAAAAAGTTTACAAAGTTCTTAATGGAAAAAAAGTGATGCGTGAACGCAATTTTTATCCCGGATATATCATGATAGAAGTAGCAGATAATAAATTGAGTGACGATATTATCCAGCATGTAAGCAACGTAAGCAATGTAATGCACTTCCTTACAGACGGTAAGGGTTCAAAAGGCAATATCATCTGCCTAAGAAAAGCTGAAGTAAATAAAATGTTGGGTAAGATGGATGAAATGAGTGATGTTGGTGGTGTTACAATGAGTGAGCCATTTATTGTTGGGGAAACTATTAAAATCATTGATGGTCCATTTAATGACTTCAACGGTGTAATTGAGGAAGTAAGTGATGAGAAAAAGAAATTAAGAGTTCAAGTGAAGATATTTGGTAGAGCAACACCAGTAGAACTTAGTTATATGCAAGTGGAAAAAATCGCTTAATAAATCTTTTTATAATTCATTTCAATCGCTTCAATAAAATGAGGCGATTTTTTTTGTAAAATTGATTCATTCTACATAACTTTGCTGCCCCAATTAGTTCTTATTAGGATTTATCCGTCTAGGATGGATTTGGGAGTTTTGGAAAATTTCAAAACGTTATCACCAAAAAAAACAAAAAAATGGCAAAAGAAATCACCGGCTATGTGAAGCTCCAATGTAAAGGAGGACAAGCCAACCCTGCGCCTCCAATAGGTCCCGCGCTTGGTTCCAAGGGTATTAACATCATGGAGTTCTGTAAGCAATTCAATGCAAGAACCCAAGATAAACCCGGAAAAGTATTACCTGTATTGATTACAGTGTATGCTGACAAATCATTCGATTTTATTATCAAAACTCCGCCTGCAGCTGTTCAGTTGATGGATGCTGCTAAAATTACAAGCGGAAGTAAAGAGCCAAACCGCGTAAAGGTTGGTAAGGTTACCTGGTCTCAAATTGAAGAGATTGCTAAGGATAAAATGCCTGATTTAAATGCATTTTCATTAAACAGTGCAATGAGTATGGTAGCTGGAACAGCCCGCAGCATGGGTTTAACCGTAGAAGGTAAAGCTCCTTGGGAAAATAACTAATCGTCAACCTGTTTTGGATAATCCGAAACAACAAAATTTTTTTAACAATGATCACTAAAAAAAGAAAAATAGCAAACGCTAAGGTTGACGCCAACAAAGCATATTCGCTTAAGGAGGCCTCAACATTGGTTAAACAAATTAATACAACAAAATTTGATAGTTCAGTTGATTTGCACGTTCGTTTGGGAGTAGATCCTAAAAAAGCAGATCAAGCCATTCGTGGTACAGTTTCTTTACCTCACGGTACCGGTAAAACGAAAAAAGTATTGGTATTATGTACACCTGACAAAGAATCAGAAGCAACAGCTGCTGGAGCTGATTTCGTTGGATTGGATGAATACATTACTAAGATCGAAGGAGGGTGGACTGATATTGATGTTATCGTAGCTACTCCCGCTGTTATGCCTAAAATCGGTAAACTTGGTAAAGTGTTAGGTCCTCGTAACCTAATGCCAAATCCAAAAACAGGAACTGTTACCAATGATGTTGCAGCAGCTGTTAATGATTTAAAAGGTGGTAAAATAGCATTTAAAGTGGATAAAGTTGGAATCATTCATGCTTCTATCGGTCGTGTGAGCTTCTCACCCGAAAAGATTGCTGAAAATTCTCAAGAATTTATCAATGCCATCATTAAATTAAAGCCTGCAAGTTCAAAAGGAACTTATCTGAAAGGCGTAAGTATGGCCAGCTCTATGAGCCCGGGCATTACTGTTGACACAAAATCTGTTCAAAACTAAATCTCAATCGTCGGGGTGAACAACCTTGGAAAAAATATTTGTTATGACAAAGCAAGAGAAAAATGAAGTGATAGAATTGCTGAAAGGCAAGTTCTCTCAATACAACAATTTCTACATTACCGATACTGAAAGCTTAACGGTAGCGCAAGTTGGTAAACTACGTGGCGTATGTTTCAGTAAGCAAGTAGAAATGAAAGTGGCTAAAAACACTTTAATCAGAAAAGCATTGGAAGGAATTGACGCTGAAAAATATGCTGGTGTTTACGATTCTTTACACAAAGTAACCGCTTTGATGTTCAGTGAAAACCCTAAAGATCCTGCTGTTATCATCAGCAGTTTCCGTAAGGAAAACAACAACGAAAGACCTGTATTGAAAGCAGCGTTCATCAATGGGGACGTTTTTGTAGGGGATAACCAATTGAAAGCACTTACACAAATCAAAACCAAAAACGAACTTATCGGAGAAATTATCGGATTATTGCAATCTCCAATTCAAAGAGTATTGGGAGCATTGGAAAATAAGGATAATGCAAAGAAAGCTGAACCTGCTCCTGCTGAAGCCCCAGTGGTAGAAGCTGTTGCACCAATTGAAGAAGCTCCGGTTGCTGAAGCGGCCCCAGAAGCACCCACTGCTGATGCTGCTCCGGAATCACCAAATGCAGAAGCTTAATTTAAAAAATCTTATACCTGGCCGGATGGTAACAAAAAGGCAATAAACAATTTTTTTAATCTCCGCCGGAGTCTAAAACAATGAAGGCGGTAAAAATTCAAACAAAATGGCAGACGTAAAATCATTAGCTGAAAGCCTAGTAGGTTTAACAGTAAAAGAAGTACAGGAATTAGCAGAATTCTTAAAAACAGAGTATGGCATCGAACCAGCTGCAGCTGCAGTAGTAGTAAGCGCTGGTGGCGACGGTGGAGCTGCTGCTGCTGAAGAAAAAACTTCATTCAATGTAATATTGAAGAATGGCGGTGCTAACAAATTAGCTGTGGTTAAAATCGTTAAAGATTTAACTGGATTGGGACTTAAAGAAGCAAAAGATTTAGTAGACGGAGCTCCAAAACCAATTAAAGAAGGTTGCGATAAAGCTACTGCAGAAGATCTAAAAGCAAAATTAACTGAAGCTGGAGCTGAAGTTGAAATTGCATAATTTCTCTAAAAATTACTTCATAAACCCTCTCCAATTCGAGAGGGTTTTTTAATTCAATTTCAAGAGCCCTGTTTCGGTTAATTACAAGATGAAAATTAAGCTTACTCAACTCACATTTTATTTTCTAAAAGCTTTGCCTGGATTCTAAGTATAAAGTGTAAAAAAAATCCCTTTTTTCAAGAGTTATCCCATTGGTTTTGAAGATATCAAATGCCCCAAAAGGATAATAAACGCAAAAAATCGATAAAAAATCCACAGACATCATGTCATTTTTTAATTTTTTATCAAAAATCTTACCAAAATGCTAAAATTTTGAATAATTATAGCAAAAATCTGATAATAATTTACTACCTTCGCCGTCCTTTAATTTGGGAAGGGTATGTTATACCTGTTTCTCAGCATTAAAGACCTACACTAAACGTTTTAATTAAAATATGTCTGCAACTAAAACAACCGCTGCTAAACGTATCAATTTCGGAAAAGTTGAACTTATAGCAGAACAACCTGATTTGCTGGGAATCCAGATTCAATCCTTTAAAGATTTTTTTCAGTTAGAAACAACCCCCGATAAACGTAATGTTGAAGGGCTTTTCCGTGTTTTTAAAGAAAATTTCCCAATCACTGATACACGAAATATTTTCGTGTTGGAATTTTTGGACTACTTCGTAGATCCACCACGTTACACCATAGAAGAATGTATTGAAAGAGGGTTGACCTACGCGGTTCCTTTGAAAGCAAAACTTCGTTTGAGTTGCAATGATGAAGAACACGTTGATTTCCAAACCATCGTTCAGGATGTGTTTTTGGGAAATATTCCTTATATGACTCCCCGTGGAACCTTTGTTATCAATGGTGCCGAAAGGGTTGTAGTAAGTCAGTTACATCGTTCTCCGGGTGTATTTTTCGGACAATCAGTACATCCAAACGGAACAAAGATTTATTCTGCAAGAGTAATTCCTTTTAAAGGTGCTTGGATGGAATTTGCAACAGACATTAACAATGTTATGTTTGCATACATCGACCGTAAGAAAAAATTCCCGGTAACAACGTTGCTTCGTTCTATCGGATATGAAACCGATAAAGACATTCTGGAATTATTTGGAATGGCTGATGAAGTAAAAGCGGATAAAAAAACATTAGAAAAAAATATAGGTAAAAAGCTTGCAGCTCGTGTATTACGTACTTGGGTGGAAGACTTTGTAGATGAAGATACCGGTGAAGTAGTCTCTTTAGAAAGAAATGAAATTATTCTTGAAAGAGATACTGTTCTTGATGAAAGTAATATCAAGCTTATCATTGAAATGGAAGCTAAGAGTGTTTTCATTCAAAAAGAAGAAGTGAGTGGAGATTATGCAATCATTTACAACACGCTAAATAAAGATACTTCAAACAGTGAGTTGGAAGCCGTTCAGCACATTTATAAGCAATTACGCGGTGCAGATGCTCCTGATGATGAAACAGCAAGAGGCATCATCGATAAATTATTCTTCAGCGACAAACGTTATGATTTAGGAGAGGTTGGTCGTTACAAAATCAATCGTCGCCTTGGGTTGAATTATCCATTGGATAAAAAAGTGTTGACTAAAGAAGACATCATTTCAATCATAAAATATCTCGTACTACTTACCAATGGTAAGAGTGAGGTTGATGATATTGACCATTTGAGCAACAGACGTGTTCGTACTGTTGGAGAGCAGTTATATGCTCAGTTTGGCGTTGGTTTGGCGCGTATGGCAAGAACCATTCGTGAAAGAATGAACGTTCGCGACAATGAAGTATTTACACCTATCGATTTGATTAATGCAAGGACATTGTCTTCTGTAATTAATTCTTTCTTTGGAACTTCTCAATTGTCTCAGTTCCTTGATCAAACCAATCCGTTAAGTGAGATTACGCACAAACGTCGTATTTCTGCACTAGGACCCGGTGGATTGAGCAGAGAGAGAGCAGGTTTCGAGGTGCGAGATGTACACTACTCTCATTATGGTCGACTTTGTACAATTGAAACTCCAGAAGGTCCAAACATCGGTTTGATTTCTACTTTGTGTGTACACGCCAAAATCAATGATATGGGATTCATTGAAACTCCATATCGTAAAGTGGATAATGGTAAAGTAGACATGAAAAAAATTACTTTCCTGAGTGCAGAAGAAGAAGATACTGCAAAAATCGCCCAGGCGAATGTGGACATCGATGCTAAAGGAAATTTTGTAGAAGATAAAATCAAATCTCGTCAAACAGGTGATTTTCCTATATTGGACAAAGAGGAAGTAGAATTCATGGATGTTGCACCTAACCAAATTGTTGGATTAAGTGCTTCCTTGATTCCTTTCCTTGAGCATGATGATGCGAACCGTGCCTTGATGGGATCAAACATGCAACGTCAGGCTGTTCCATTGATTAAACCCGAAGTGCCAATTGTAGGTACAGGTCTTGAAGCAAAAGCAGCTCGTGATGCAAGAATTCAAATTCATGCTGAAGGAGATGGAACAGTGGAATTTGTTGATGCAAATGAAATTCATGTTCGTTATAAGCGTACAGAAACGCAACAATTGGTAAGTTTTGAAGATGATTTAAAAGTATACAAACTGACGAAATTCGTTCGTACTAACCAAGAGACTTGTATCAATTTGCGCCCTGCAGTTGTGAAAGGTCAAAAAGTAGTTGGTGGCGATTTTCTTACCGAAGGATATGCAACCAAAGGTGGTGAGATTGCTCTTGGTAGAAATCTGAAAGTGGCATTCATGCCATGGAAAGGCTACAATTTCGAGGATGCGATTGTAATCAATGAAAAGGTTGTTAAAGAAGATTTGTTTACGTCTATCCATATCAGTGAGTTTGAAACTGAAGTTCGCGACACTAAATTAGGTGAAGAAGAATTAACTCCAGATATTCCAAACGTTAGTGAAGAAGCTACCAAAGACCTTGATCAAAATGGTATTATCAGAATTGGAGCAGCTATCAAAGAAGGAGATATCATTATTGGAAAAATTACACCAAAAGGTGAAAGTGATCCAACTCCTGAAGAGAAATTGTTGCGCGCCATCTTTGGTGACAAGGCGGGTGATGCAAAAGATGCTTCCTTGAAAGCACCAAGCGGAACCGAAGGTGTGGTAATTGACAAAAAATTATTCCAAAGAGCTAAGAAAGATAAGAACTCAAAAGTTAGAGAAAAAGCGCAATTGGATAAAATTGAAAAAACGCACGAAAAGAACGAAGCTGACTTATTGGAATTATTGTGTAACAAACTGCAAAACTTATTGAAAGATAAAACCAGTCAGGGTGTTAGCAATACATTCGGTGAAGTATTGATTGGAAAAGGAACAAAATTCAATGCGAAAAATATTTCTGGTATCGATTTCCAAAACGTGAATCCTCTTGGATGGAGCGGAGATCAAAAAACGGATGACCTGATTAATACTTTACTTCACAACTATAGCATCAAGTTCAACGAAGAATTGGGAAGATACAAGAGAGAGAAATTCAATATTTCAATTGGAGATGAACTTCCTGCAGGTGTATTGAAACTGGCTAAAGTGTACATCGCTGTTAAGCGTAAACTAAAGGTTGGTGATAAAATGGCGGGTCGTCATGGTAACAAAGGTATTGTTGCCAAGATTGTTCGTCAGGAAGATATGCCATTCCTTGAAGATGGTACTCCTGTTGATATCGTGCTTAACCCTCTTGGGGTACCAAGTCGTATGAACCTTGGTCAGATTTATGAAACTGCATTAGGTTGGGCAGGAGAAAAATTAGGTGTTCGTTTTGCTACCCCGATATTTGATGGAGCATCAGTAGATGAAATCGCTGAGCAAATTGAAAATGCAGGTTTACCAAAATTCGGTCATACCTATTTGTTTGATGGTGAAACCGGAGATCGCTTTGATCAAAAAGCAACTGTTGGTATCATCTACATGATCAAACTTCATCACATGGTGGATGATAAAATGCACGCTCGTTCTATTGGACCATATAGTTTGATAACGCAACAACCTTTGGGTGGTAAAGCTCAGTTTGGTGGTCAGCGTTTTGGGGAGATGGAAGTATGGGCATTGGAAGCCTATGGTGCTTCTAATATTCTGCAGGAATTGCTTACGCTTAAATCTGATGATATCATTGGAAGAGCCAAGACTTATGAAGCAATTGTGAAAGGAGAAAATATTCCAAGAGCAGGTATTCCTGAATCATTCAATGTATTGGTGCATGAATTAAGAGGATTGGGACTTGATTTGAAATTTGATTAATCAAATAAAAGTCAACCTCAAGGTTTTAAACGGAATTTTAGTTTTATAAATAACATTTATTCTTACATAATATGGCATTCAAAAAAGAAAATCGCCCAAAAGCAACCTTTTCTAACATTACCATCGGACTCGCATCTCCCGATAGCATACTTGAAAGAAGTTACGGAGAAGTTATTAAGCCCGAAACCATTAATTACCGTACTTACAAACCAGAAAGAGATGGTTTGTTTTGCGAAAGAATTTTCGGACCGGTAAAAGACTATGAGTGTGCTTGCGGAAAGTATAAGCGTATTCGTTATAAAGGTATTGTATGTGATCGTTGTGGTGTGGAAGTTACTGAGAAAAAAGTACGTCGTGAAAGAATGGGACATATCAAATTGGTGGTTCCTGTTGTGCATATTTGGTATTTTAAATCTCTGCCAAATAAAATTGGATATCTATTGGGAATGAGTTCCAAAAAATTGGAAACAATCATTTATTATGAAAGATTTGTGGTAATCCAGCCTGGAATCAGAGGCGAAAAAGGACAATCCTATGCTGATCTTTTGACAGAAGAAGAATACCTTGATATTTTGGATGAATTGCCAAAAGATAATCAGATGCTTCCAGACGAGGATCCTAATAAATTCATTGCAAAAATGGGAGCCGAAGCGGTTCATGCTCTTTTAGGCGGATTGGATTTGGATCAGTTAAGTTTTGATTTAAGAAATGCAGCTGCTTCTGAAACTTCTCAGCAACGTAAAGCCGATGCATTAAAGCGTTTAAGTGTTGTAGAAAGTTTCCGTGAAGCAAATACAAGAATTTTGAATCGCCCCGAATGGATGGTGATGCAATATATACCTGTTATTCCACCGGAATTAAGACCCTTGGTTCCATTGGATGGAGGACGTTTCGCCTCTTCTGATTTGAATGATTTATATCGTCGTGTGATTATCCGTAACAATCGTTTGAAGCGCTTGTTGGAGATTAAAGCACCTGAAGTAATCTTACGTAACGAAAAACGTATGTTACAGGAATCAATTGATTCTTTGTTCGATAACAGCCGTAAGTCTAATGCCGTTAAAGCAGAAGGTGGAAGAGCATTGAAATCTTTGAGCGATGTACTGAAAGGTAAACAAGGACGTTTCCGTCAAAACTTGTTGGGTAAGCGTGTTGACTATTCTGGTCGTTCTGTTATCGTGGTTGGTCCTGAAATGAAAATGCACGAGTGTGGTTTACCTAAAGATATGGCTGCTGAATTATTTAAGCCGTTTATCATTCGTAAGCTTATTGAAAGAGGTATTGTGAAAACAGTGAAGAGCGCTCGTAAGTTAGTAGATAAGAAAGAAGCAATTATATGGGATATTCTGGAGAACATTCTAAAAGGACACCCTGTAATGCTTAATAGGGCCCCAACCCTGCATAGATTGTCAATTCAGGCATTCCAACCAAAATTGATTGAAGGTAAAGCAATTCATTTGCATCCATTGGTAACTGCGGCTTTCAACGCGGATTTCGATGGAGATCAGATGGCTGTTCACGTGCCTTTGAGCAATGCTGCAATTTTGGAAGCGCAATTATTGATGCTATCCTCTCATAATATTCTTAACCCACAAAATGGTACTCCAATCACACTACCTTCTCAGGACATGGTGCTTGGTTTGTACTACATCACAAAGGGTAAAAAGACTATTGGTGAAGATGTGGTGAAAGGAGAAGGTAAAGCATTTTATTCTGCCGATGAAGTGATCATTGCTTACAATGAAAAGCAGATTGACCTTCATGCCAATATCAAAGTAAAGGCAAACGTTCGTAATGCAGACGGAACCCTTACAAATAAATTAATTGAAACAACAGTTGGACGTGTTATTTTCAATCAGCATGTACCAAAAGAAGTTGGATTCGTTAATGCATTGTTGACTAAAAAGAATTTAAGAGAAATTATCGGTGACATTATTAAATGGACAAGCGTTCCTGTTACCGCTAAATTCCTGGATGATATCAAAACACTTGGTTTCCGCATGGCCTTCCGTGGTGGATTGTCGTTCAATATTAATGATTTGATTATTCCTGCTGTTAAAGAAGAATTGGTACAAAATGCACAGGTAGAAGTATCTGAGGTATGGGATAGCTATAACATGGGATTGATTACCAATAATGAAAGATACAATCAGATTATTGATATTTGGAGTCGTGTTGATACTAAGGTAACGGAAACGCTTATACGCGAATTGGCCATTGATAAACAAGGTTTCAACTCTGTTTATATGATGCTTGATTCCGGAGCTCGTGGTAGTAAACAACAGATTAAGCAGTTGGCCGGTTTGAGAGGATTGATGGCTAAGCCAAGAAAATCCGGTTCTTCAGGAAGCGAGATCATTGAAAATCCGATTCTTGCGAATTTTAAAGATGGATTAAGTGTATTGGAGTACTTTATATCAACGCATGGTGCCCGTAAAGGTCTGGCTGATACCGCTCTTAAAACAGCGGATGCGGGTTATCTGACTCGTAGGTTGGTGGACGTTGCTCAAGATGTGGTTATTAATGATGAAGATTGTGGTACTTTACGTGGTATTGCTACTTCTGCATTAAAAGATAATGAAGATATCATTGAACCATTAAGTGACAGAATTGAAGGACGTACTTCATTGTATGATGTAGTTCATCCATTAACTGATGAAATATTGGTTGGAGCAGGACAAGAAATTAGTACTGACATTGCAAAGAAAATTGAAGATACTGGAATCGAAACAGTTGAAATCAGATCAGTGCTTACTTGCGAAAGCAAACGCGGTGTTTGTGTGAAATGTTATGGAAAAAATCTTGCATCGGGAGGTTTGGCTCAACGTGGAGATGCCGTGGGTATCATCGCAGCTCAGTCTATCGGTGAACCAGGTACTCAGTTGACACTTCGTACTTTCCACGTGGGTGGTGTGGCAGGATCTGCCTCTGTAGAATCTTCTTTGCTTGCTAAGTTCGATGGCACTTTACAATTTGACGGACTTCGTACGGTTAGCACAGAAAACAATGAAGGAAAGAAAGTATCAGTTGTTATCGGTCGTACCGGTGAAATCAGAAATATTGATGTTAAGTCTGATCGTTTATTAAATACAATGCACATTCCTTATGGAGCGGTGTTAAGCGTTAAAGATGGACAGAAAGTTGCTAAAGGAGATATTATCTGTACTTGGGATCCATTCAATAACGTAATTGTTGCTGAAGCAAACGGTAAAATTAAATTTGAAGCGTTGTTGGAAGGTATTACCTATCGTGATGAGGCGGATGAACAAACAGGTCACAGAGAGAAAGTGGTAATTGAAACAAAAGATAAAACAAAATTACCTGCGATTCTTGTTGAAGGAAAAGATAAAAAAACTTACAACTTACCAGTTGGATCACACATTGTAATAGAAGAAGGAGATGAAGTGAGAAGTGGTCAAGTGTTGGTTAAAATTCCAAGGGTGTTAAGTAAACTGAAAGATATTACCGGAGGTCTTCCACGTGTTACCGAATTGTTTGAAGCAAGAAATCCAAGCAATCCTGCGGTTGTTTGTGAAATTGATGGTGTGGTTACTTTTGGAAACATTAAGCGTGGTAACAGAGAAATAAGTGTGGAAGCAAAAGATGGCGTTACACGCAAATATCTGGTTCCTCTAAGTCGTCAGATTCTTGTTCAGGATGGTGACTTCGTTAAAGCAGGTGCAGCATTAAGTGACGGACAAATTTCTCCTGCAGATATTCTTTCAATCAGAGGACCATTTGCTGTTCAGGAGTATGTAGTTAATGAAATTCAGGAAGTATATCGTTTACAAGGGGTGAAAATCAACGACAAGCATATTGAAGTAATTGTTCGTCAAATGATGCGCAAGGTTACCATTGAAGATGCCGGAGACACTAAATTCCTTGAAGGAGATACGGAAGATAAAATGGACTTTAATGTTGAGAACGACCAGATTTTTGACAAGAAAGTTGTTACCGAAAGCGGAGAAAGCACATTATTAAAATCAGGTCAAATTGTTTCACTCAGAGATATCAGAGAAGAAAACTCTATTTTAAGAAGATCTGATAAGAAGTTAGTTGAATATCGTGATGCACGCCCTGCAACATCTTCTCCACTATTATTGGGTATTACGAAAGCATCTCTTGGTACCCATAGCTGGATTTCTGCAGCATCATTCCAGGAAACCACGAAAGTATTGAGCTCAGCGGCAATACTTGGTAAGAAAGATGAAATGCTAGGATTGAAAGAGAATGTAATTACAGGTCACCATATCCCTGCAGGTACAGGATTGCGTGATTTTGAAAATATGATTGTCGGAAGTAAGGAAGAATATGAATTGCTGATGACAACCAAAGAGATTATGAGTTTTGATGAAGAAGAATAGAATATTTTAAAATCAGTTAAAAAGAGCATCGAATATTCGGTGCTCTTTTTTTTATAAATATAAAGTTGACCTAAAATGCATTGATTTATGCTTGTTGATTGGTACTTTATATTTAAATTGCCTACATAATAATTCAAAATGAAAAATTTATCCTTATTGCTTAATATCATACTGCTGATTGCAGTTGGTGTTCTTTATTATCTTCATTTTTCAGGAAAGAAAGCCAGTGGAATAAAATCTAAGTCTCCGATTGCGTTCAATTCTAATGGAGCCCATCCACAGATTGCTTATGTTGATTTGGATTCATTAAATGAAAAAATTACTTTTATTAAAAACAATAAAAAATCATTGGAAGCAGAACAGATGGCCATTGAAACAGAATGGGAAAATGGGTATCGTAATTTGGAAGCGCAAAAAAATAATTTTCTGAAAAAAGGCGAATCCATTACCCAGCAACAGGCTGAAGGATTTCAGGCCTACCTTTCTGAACAGCAGCAGTCTATTGATTCTAAAAAACAATCACTCACCCAAAAGTTAAATGAAAAGAGCTATAAGTTCATGGATGGCATTCAAAAGGAATTGAAAAAGTTTTTAGAAGAATATAATGAAAGCAAGGCCTTTACCTATATTTTTACTACTGGTAGTGGGCTAGATTATATGGTATATAAAGATTCGTCGCTTAATATTACGCAGGATGTTATTGAAGGAATGAATGAAAAGTTGAATGCAAATCGCAAATAAATTTCCAAAAGAAATACTATCTTCAATCCCGTTATAATTGTAATGGGATTTTTTATTTATAAAAATATACTTTCAAATGGAAGAAACAACCAAAACATTTAAGCAAAGTTTGGGTTTATTTGACGCAACCATGATTGTTGCCGGTTCAATGATAGGTTCCGGAATTTTTATAGTAAGTGCTGATATGTTAAAAGACATGGGTAGTGCAGGTTGGTTGTTGATTGCCTGGTTGATTACTGGATTCATGACATTGATTGCTGCAGTGAGTTACGGTGAGTTAAGCGCTATGTTTCCTAAAGCCGGAGGTCAGTATGTTTATTTAAAAGAAGCGTATAACCCTCTACTCGGTTTTTTATATGGATGGAGTTTTTTCTCAGTAATACAAACGGGAACAATTGCAGCGGTTGCAGTAGGTTTTGCAAAATTTGCAGGTTATTTCTTTCCTGCATTGGCTTGGGAAGATTCAAATGCTTTTACTATAGCTGGATTAACGGTTCATTATGCTCAACTTGTTGCAATTTTATTAATTGTATTGCTTACTTATATCAATACGAAGGGTGTAAAAACAGGAAAAATAATTCAAACTATATTTACTTCTACAAAATTGATTTCACTTTTCGCTCTGATAATTGCCGGATTTCTGGCATTTAACAGCGATATATGGAATGCCAATTGGAGCAATGCATGGTCTATGCAGCATTTGACAAAAAATGCAGATGGTTCATTTAGCTATGAAAATCTGATGGGTGGTATTGCTTTGGGAGCTGTTGCAAGTGCTATGGTAGGCAGTATTTTTAGCAGTGATGCATGGAATAATGTTACGTTCATTGCAGGCGAAATTAAAAACCCTAAAAAAAATATTGGATTAAGTTTATTATCAGGTACTTTGATTGTGACAATTATTTATTTGCTGATGAATGTTGTTTATCTCGCTACCGTTCCATTAAATGAATTGGCATTTGCAAAAGATAATCGTGTAGCCTTAAGTGCTTCAGAAGCAATTTTTGGGGCTTATGGAACTACAATCATTGCCATCATGATAATGATTTCAACTTTTGGTTGTAATAATGGATTGATTCTTGCAGGATCAAGAGTCTATTACACAATGGCTAAGGACAATTTATTTTTTAAGCAGGCTGGAAGTTTGAATAAGAATATCGTACCTGAATGGGCATTGTGGGTTCAGTGTTTAATGGCTTGTGCATTGTGTTTAAGCGGAAAATACGGAGATTTGCTAGACATGGTTTCTTTTGTTGTAGTAATTTTCTATGTATTAACCATCGCGGGCATTTTTATTTTAAGAAAAACCAGGCCATACGCAGATAGGCCTTACAAAGCTTTTGGTTATCCACTGTTACCTGCTCTATATATTGTAATGGGAATCAGTTTTTGCATATTGTTAATTATGTATAAACCCCAATTTACTTGGCCAGGATTGATAATTACATTATTGGGTATTCCATTGTATTATGTCGCAAGTATGAGTAAAGATAAATTTATTAATCAAAATCGTTAAAGAAATACAATGCAGCCATTTTCAATTGTTATACACGGAGGAGCAGGCACCATACTTAAAACTGATATGACTCCCGAATTGGAGAAAGCCTATATCAATGGACTTGAATCCTCCTTACAAAAAGGATTTTCATTGCTTGAACATGATGGCACTGCTATTGATGCTGTAAGAGCTGCCATTACAATTTTAGAAGACAATATTTTATTCAATGCAGGAAGGGGTTCTGTGTTTACTAAAAAAGGAGTGCAGGAAATGGATGCTGCCATTATGAATGGACAAACATTGGGTGCAGGATCAGTAACCGGAGTAAGAAACGTAATGAATCCTATTGAACTTGCTTACGAAGTAATGTCTAATAGCAATCATGTGTTTTTAAGCGGAAAGGGGGCTAATGACTTCGCTATTAAACAAGGATTGAAGTTAATGCCGGATGATTATTTTTTTTCCAAGTTTAGATATGATCAATGGAAAGAAATAAGAGACAGCGACAGTTATTCATTAGATCATACTCATCAGGATATTGCCGAGTTAATGAAAGATAAAAAATTTGGTACAGTTGGAGCAGTTGCTTGTGATAAATTTGGAAATATTGCAGCCGCAACAAGCACTGGAGGAATGACCAATAAAAAATATGGGCGCATAGGAGATAGCCCTATCATTGGCGCAGGGACTTATGCTAACAATAAAACATGCGCCATCAGTTGTACCGGACATGGAGAACCTTTCATCCGTGCAGTTGCCGCTCACGATGTAAGCGCCTTGATGGAATATAAAGGATTTACGCTACAGGAAGCCATGAATCAGGTCGTTCATCACAAATTGATTGAATTAGAAGGTGAAGGAGGTATGATTGGAGTGGATGCTACTGGAAATACCGCTATGGTATTTAACAGTGCTGGTATGTACAGAGCTATGAAAAATGGTTTTGGTGATCATTATGTAGGCATTTACAAAGACAATTAACCTTTCATTTATTAAGTCCAATTAAGAAAATGAAAAAATATGCAGTTTTAGTAGCAGGAGGGAATGGCACAAGAATGAACAGCGTCATACCAAAACAATTTTTATTATTGCAGGATAAGCCTGTTTTGTTTTATACTATCGCTTCCTTTTTAGAGGCATTTGCTGATATTAAAATTATCCTAGTGTTGCCTAAAGATTACTTAGAAACAGGACAAGAAATTGTTCAAAAATATTTTCCAAATCATTCCAATATATTTATTGCATCTGGCGGAGAAACAAGATTTCATTCCGTTCAGAATGGGTTAAAATTAGTTGCCGATACTAGTATGGTATTTATTCATGATGCGGTTAGATGTCTTGTTACTCCGAATCTCATTAAAAGTAGCTATGAAGAGGCACTAAAACATGGGAATGCCATTCCTTATGTGATTTCAAGAGACAGTGTTAGAATTATCGATAACAATAAAAGTGAAATAATTGAAAGAAACAAAATAGCTTTGATTCAAACGCCTCAGGTTTTTTTCAGTAATATCATTCTCACTGCTTTTAATATTGAATACAATCCATTCTTTACAGATGAAGCAAGCGTTGTGGAAGCCTCAGGTGTTGAGGTGAAATTGATACCGGGTGAGCATACAAACATAAAAATAACCAATCCCGTTGATTTGATAGTTGCCGATAAATTACTGTCGGAAAGAAGTGTACGGTAAGAATTATTTTTTGATTTTTTTTATCAACGCTGGAAGTTTATTCCATTTGATAAATGGGTATTGTTGATTTTCATTGGCGAAATTTCCATAGAAATAGGCGATGCCCTGAATATCGGATCCTTCAAAATCCATAATAATATTTTCTGGAGAAAACTCTTTGATAATGTTTCCGTATAGGAAATAATTTGCCAGCTTTTTTTTCCCTTCCGGAAATATAGACGATGCTAAATTGTATATCCTTCTCTCATCTTTTAGCAATAAAACAACTGCTAACAGGTCATTTGTATTTTTATTAATTACTTTTCTAACTACAACCCTGTTCATTTTATTATAATGAAAACAGAGTTTTTCAAAATTCAGCATGTCCTTTTTAGTGATCCTTTTTATTTTGTTTGTATAAAGTTGCTTATAGATTTCGATGACTTCTTTATAGTCAGTAGAAACGACATAGCTATGTTCAAATTTCTCAGCCTTCTTTAACCTTTGTTTGATGTATTGACTGAAATTATTAAAAATAGCATCGTAAGAGATTCCTAATGGAAGAATAAAATTATTTCTAAGTGATAGAGGTTGATTGGTAGATTTGTTTTGATAATTTAAAGTGAATTCCGCAAATCGGAAAAGGGAAGAAGCCAATTCAATAAAATCATCTATTATTATATCATTTAATTCTATTGTTGAAAATATTCCGTTCTGTTGAATAAATGCAGGTTGATATAAATAAGAGATACCCCATTTTTTTCTCCATGTAAGCGGCATGACTGCTTCATAATCATTCAATATAATAGCATCCCAATTAGAAGCCATATGGTCTAAGTATGCAGTCTCACCATAAATCAATCCGTTGGTTGATTTTTTTATACAATCATCCCATTTTGACTTATCGATATCTTTATGTGCTAAGTATGTTAAGTTTAACATCAGAATGGCGCTTGTGGAAATATCGTTTTAATAGTTATATTTTGTAAATCGATGCTAAAAGAGATAGTTTTTAAAAATCTTTTTTCAGTTATTGTAGAACTAAAATAATCTTTAAATGATTTACTGTACATTACTGGAAAATAAATATTGAGGATGTTTTTCAGTAATGATAATTGAAAGCCCGCATCATATAAAATACCTTCATAACCCAAATTATTTTTCCAAGTATCTGAATTGATACCTACGTCGGCAAATAATCTGATTGGTAATTTTACCGGCAATAACGACAAAGGATTAAGCTTATCAGGGATCGTAGAACAAAGATTGATAGCCGCAATCCAATTGTCGCTTTTGCCCACTTTATTGCTTAACAAATCAGTTTTCACTTTGAATCCGCCATCTTTGATCATGATTTGTTGACTCGTAAATCCTTCCGCTTCATTTCTTCCTGAAAAATAACTGCTGAAAGTATAGTCTTCATAGCCATTGGCGCCACTCATATTCAAATGATATCTCTCTGTTTGGTACTGTGTAAGAAATGTTTTTTTAGTGGTGTAAATAAATTTACCTGCAAATAATCTGCAAGAAAGTCCACCACCTTTGGGGTAATTGAAAAAATAGTTTCCTGTAAAACCAAGACGAATAAATTGTTTTGCTTGTTCAGCAGAAAATATTGCAGAGTATGGATAAAGTACTCTTTCATTTTTTACAACATATTGCAGTTGGTTCAAATAGCTACTGATAAAAGGAAAGCTAATTATATCCGTTTGGCTATTCAGATCTCTTGAAAAACTAACTGTCTTTTCGTTGATGAAAAAAGTTTTCCATTGTAAATATTTAGTTGCTGTGCTTATGGGAGTTTTTTTTGCAAAAGAATATTGTATGCCCGGAACTATTTTTTTAAAGTACAATAGATTTTTATTCATGGATGAATCAATGAATAAATTATTTGAAAAAGTTGAGCCAGATAATGTTAATGTTATTCGTTGGTCTTTTTTTCCGGGATAAATATTATATGAAAACCTTGCTAACCCGCGTATATTTTTTGCATTCGTTGAAAAAAGTGGAGCTGCAATAAATTGAAATTTTGAAAAGGGTAATGTATAATTGTGAATCAACCCTCCAAGCAACATTCTATCATATTTATTTATACCCATTGCAGGTGTAAATAACAAATACCGATATTTTTCTGTTGATTTGAAATTAAAGAATGCACTTACTTTGAAACTTTTTTTAACATCTTTATTTAGACTTCCTTTTTTGTTTAATAATGAAAAAAGGTTTGATAGGTCTTTATTGCTTGTTTTTTCAGCAATCAACCTGAAGTCTTCAGGGTAGGGGTGTTTGAATTTCCATTCTTCAAAATATGCATGCATGATTGAATCCAAGATTTTTTTTCCAACTTCATTTTCCAATAAATTCATCCATTGACCCGTTTTGATGTATGCTATTAATGCGTAATTGGATTCTGTAAAATCACCGGATTTTGTCTCTATAGCTTGATCCTTTCGTGTAAGATAAAGGGTTTTTAATAATTGACTTTCAAAATCATCTGTTATTCTTTTTTCAATGAATGATTCTTTTAGTTTATTTTTTATCGATTTTTCTTGCTCCCAATTTTTAAATCGTTTATCATAGTATGTATTCATACCTTCATCCATCCATGGATGTTCTCTTTCATTGTTTGCCAATATTCCGTAAAACCAATTGTGTCCTACTTCATGATTAATTACTTCATTCAAACTGCTTGCATCATTTGATTTTTCAACTAAAGTAATGGTTGGATATTCCATTCCTCCTATATCGTTTTGAGGACTTTCCACCACAGTAACTGAACTGTAAGGATATGCTCCAACCCATTCATTTTTAGTTCTTACAGCATTCTTTATAAAATTGCAAGAAGATCTCCATACATTTTTATTGTCTGGATAATGATAGACATATACATCAATCGTTCTATTTATAAATTGAATTGTATCATGTTTAATGATATAGTTTTTGTCAGCAAACCAAGCAAAATCATGCACATTATCTTGTATATAGTGAAGTGTTTTTAGTTTGTTTTCTTCTGTGTAATTGAAAAGCACTCCTGTAGCAGCTACTTTATAATCTTGAGGAACGGTGATGCTAACCTTGTAGTTTCCAAATTCGCTGTAAAATTCTCCCTGATGTAAATAAGGCATTTCGTGCCATCCATATTTATCATAAACCGAGGGTTTCGGATACCATTGAGTAATTTGAAAAGAGCTGTCTACATATCCACCTCTTGAAAAATTATACGGAAGCTTTTCGTAAAAAGGTGTTTCAATGTTTATTGAATCTCCAGATAGCAAAGGGTCGGTTAAAATTAATTTGATGATATCCTCATACAAAGGATGATTTTCTGTTTTGGCTTCTACATTGTTTATTTTAAAATGGATATTGCTGATCAATCCTTTTTTTATTTCATCAGAAAAATATAAATCGGTTAATCTGTTTTTTAACAATTGTTCCGAAAGAGCAGTTCGGTCATTTTTATAGGCGTTCGGCCAAAGATGAAACCAAATGTACTTTAATGTATCCGGAGAGTTGTTTTTATAATGAATGGATATATTCCCGTCTAAAGTTTTTAAAGAATCAATTAGTCTTACTTCAATATTATATTTTACTGATTGTTGCCAGTAGTTTTTATTCTGACTAAATACATCAAGAATTAAGAAAAATGTAATAACTATTAGATAATATTTCTTCAAAGTGCCTTTTTTATCAGTTTTACAAATATCTATTGAAAGATTTATTTACCAGAGCCGGAGAATATTATTTTTAGGGTGTAAAGCATTATTTTAAAATCAAGAGCGAGAGAGATGTTATCCACATAAAGTAAATCAAAAGGCATCCTGTTTATCATTTCCTGAATAGAAGACGCATATCCGAATTTAACCATGCCCCAACCGGTTATTCCTGGCTTAACTTTTAAAAGATATTTATATTCTGGATTTGTCACCACGATTTTATCAATATAAAATTTTCTTTCTGGTCTTGGCCCCACAATACTCATTTCCCCAATCAACACGTTCCACAACTGTGGCAATTCATCTAAACGCCATTTCCTCATCGTTTTGCCCCAATCGGTAATTCTTATATCATTATAACTGCTTAGTTGAGGGCCATTGATTTCAGCATTCATATACATCGAGCGAAATTTATACATGGTAAAAGTTTTTCCTTTCAGACCAATTCTTTTTTGTGAAAAAAATATGGGTCCTTCTGATGAAAAGGCCACACGAATTGAAGTATAAATAAATAGAGGAAACAATATCAAAGCGGCAAGAATTGAAATGACAATATCAGTAAGCCTTTTGACGTTTTGTTGCCAGGATGGAAGCATACCTGTATGAATGTCTATCAATGGAACACCAAATACATTGTTTGTTTGAAGAGCTCCACTGATAATATCAACGGTATCTGGAGTGATTTTTATGTTTACATCTTTGTCGCTCAGTAACTGTAATAATCTTGTAATGAGTGTTCTTTCATTTTTTTCAACTGTAATGATAACTTCTTCTATCTTTTCCTCTTCAATGACAGCATGAATATTCGAACTGTTTGAAAAGTTTTTAACGGATTCGGAAAGTTTGAAATGGATGTTATTGTCTAGATTGATGAATCCGGTAATTAGAAATCCTGAATGCTCTTTCGATGAAACGAAATCCTCGTAAAATGTTCTTGCCTTTTGTTCTGTTCCAATGATCAATGATTTAAAAAAAATACTTTTATTTTCCAATTGAGCCTTTGCATAAGAAAGAAAAATAATTCTGGAAGTTAATGTTAGAATTATATTCGGTAACAGGAGGCTGTAAAATTCAAGATAATAAAATTGATTGTTGGTTTGAGGATTTTTTAAGATAAATAAAAATAGCAACACCATGCAGCCGATAAAAACTACAATGATGGTTTTGATGGTTTCTGATAATCTCGATTTTTGATAAGGTGAATTATAAGCCCCGCTTAAAAAGTGCAGACAAAGCCAACCCAATGTATAAAAAATGAAACCGTAATAAAAGCCAGAAGGTAAATTAATGTTGTAATTGTAAATAAAGGTTCGTAAATAATAGAAAGTAAACCACGTCAATAAACAGATGATAATGTCTGTGAAAACATACCAGCGAATATTGATTCTTGGTTGATTCATATTATTTATGAGTAGTTAAAAACTATATGTTTGAATCAGTTTTGTCTGTCATTTATTTTTTCAAGAATTTGATGCGCTACTTCCATTGCCCTAAATCCGTCAATGATGGTTACAGGAGTTTCGGTATTGTGAACGATGGCATTTTTAAAAGCCTCTAATTCCATTTTTATGGCATTGGTTTGTTCTATGGGCGGGTTAGAAATTCCAATGGTTTTTTTGCCGCTATTGGTATCTATTTCAAATGAGAAATCGCTTTTATTATCCTTTTGATTTAGTCTTATGATTTCAGTTTTCTTTTCAAGAAAATCAATGCCTATATAAGCATCTTTTTGAAATAGTCTTATTTTTCTCATTTTTTTCAAAGAGATTCTACTGCTGGTAAGATTCGCAACGCAACCGTTATCAAATTCAATTCTTACGTTGGCAATATCGGGTGTGTCACTCATTACGGCAACACCATTGGCAGAGATATAGCTTACGTTGCTTTTAACTAGGTTAAGAATGATGTCTATATCATGAATCATCAGATCAAGTATGACGCTTACATCTGTACCTCTTGGATTGAATTCTGCAATTCTGTGAACCTCAATAAACATTGGATTTAATTCGTATCCCTTCAAAGCGAGGTAAGCAGGATTAAACCTTTCGACATGCCCCACTTGAAATTTTAGATTCGATTCTTTTGCAAGCTTTATCAATTCACGTGCTTCATCCATCGAGTTGGCAAGTGGTTTCTCTACGAAAACATGCTTGCCTTTTTTTAAGGCCATTTCACACAAAGAGAAATGATGAATGGTAGGAGCAATGATATCAACTGCATCAACTTCATCCATTAATGATTCCGGATCTGTAAATCTTCTAATCTTATATTTGTCAATGATGTCTTTGGCATTCTCATCATTTGGATCAAAGAATCCGACAATTTCAGCATCATTAATTTCTTTCCAATTATTCAAGTGAAACTTGCCTAAATGTCCTGCACCGAATATTCCTATCTTTAGCATTATGAATTTAACTCTTTAAATTATTCAACGATTGATTCATTCGTATTTAATTCTTCCCAGAATCCCATCTTTCCAAATTTTTCAATCCTTGTATCAATTCTTTGTTGAGCAGGTATATTTTCCAATTGTTGAATCATAGGAATGAGATAGTTTTTGAGATTAGCAGCTGCCTCATCATAATCCCAATGGGCGCCTCCTAATGGTTCAGGTATAACATCATCTACCAAGCCAAATTTTAGCATATCGGTACCGGTTAGACGAAGTTGTTCTGCAGCTATTTCTTTTTTATCCCAACTGCGCCACAAAATACTGCTGCAGCTTTCTGGTGAGATAACGGTGTACCAGGTATTTTCCATCATCACTACTTTGTCTCCAACCCCAATTCCCAATGCGCCGCCGCTGGCACCTTCTCCGATAATAACGCAAATTACAGGCACTTTAAGCCCAACCATTTCATAAATATTACGAGCGATGGCTTCTCCTTGTCCGCGTTCTTCAGCTTCTAATCCGGGATAAGCACCGGGTGTATCAATAAGGGTTATAACAGGTTTATTGAATTTTTCAGCCAATTTCATCAATCTCAATGCTTTTCTGTAACCTTCGGGATTTGCCATACCAAAGTTTCTTAATTGCCTGGTTTTGGTATTGATGCCTTTTTGTTGACCAATGATCATCACGGTTTTATCACCCAATTGTGCAAATCCGCCTACCATAGCTTTATCATCCTTTACATTTCGATCACCATGCAACTCAATAAAGTTGGTGCACATTTTCTCAATGTATTTTAATGTATAGGGCCTGTCTGGATGACGGCTCAATTGTACTCTGTGCCAAGGTGTTAGGTTTTCAGTAAGATTCTTTTTTGTTTCAATTATTTTTTGCTCCAGTGGTTCAATCACGGAACTCATATCCGTATTGGATTTTTCCTGATTTGATTTCAGTTGTTCTATTTGATCATACAGATCTTTAATAGGTTTTTCAAAATCGAGAAACTGGCGGTTTTTAAGCTCTGGCATATATTGAAATTGATTATTAAAAAATAATATACATTACCAATGCAAAGGTAAAATTTGTTTAGAGAGTTTTTTTATAAAAGTTTTGTTTTAAAAAATTAAAATTACTTATCTTTGCCGTCCTTAAAACGAAGGTTTTGGGAAAATGAGTTGGATCGGTAGTTCAGTTGGTTAGAATGCTGCCCTGTCACGGCAGAGGTCGCGGGTTCGAGTCCCGTCCGGTCCGCATTAAAAAAAGATAACCCCTTGCAAATCAAATGTTTGTGAGGGGTTATTTCTTTTTGGGGTACACTGTGGGGTACACTTTATCTATTTTACATTAAATTAATTTACTCTGATTCTATTTAAAATCTATATCTTAGTTTAAAACTACTTCAATGAAAAAAATATCGATACTCTGTTTTGTAATGTTTTGTTTTCTAACTTCTTTTTCTCAGAAATACAATTATGGAGCGTGTTTTGTAAATCCTAATTTTATTAAACTTGAAGGCAAAATAGTAATTACAGATAGTACAGTTAATATATCTTCAATTTACAAAGGAGTGGAAAAGGTCAACAGTTATTCAGTTGTAAAGAAAGTTAATGGAATCATATACATAACTGACGGAGTAATGACACATTCTATTGCAATGAATTCTGAAAGTGGTAAGAAAAAAGGTTTCGAATATGATACTTTAATAATATTAACCTTTGATAGTCGTCAAGGAGTTGGGCAAAATATGATGTATTATAGTAAGTTGGTGAGTAATTAATTTCTTTTATTAGAGTATAGTTTTGCCTTTTACATACTAGATTGTAATAACTAATTTATCCTCATTGCCAGTGTTGAACCAGTGTATTTATTTTATCAATAGTCTACGAACTTTCTCTGAATAATTATTTACGAATTTTTGTTTAACATCATCAGGCAAAAATGATTGATTAATTAATTTGAAAACGGCATCGTTTTTTTTGTCTATAAATTCAAAGAGTATTTTTTCTGCTCTTTTTTCTACAATACCCAATCTTTTTGCAAATTCAATAAAATCCGGTTTGCCATAAAATCCATAATGTTGATAGAACTTTGAATCTATGTCTCCATCATACAAAGACAATGCTGTGTCAGATTCGTCGGGTGAATGTAATACTTTACTCATTAAATCATACGCTGGAGTTAATTGGTACTCACCATTTTCATTTCTTATTAATGAGAAATTTTTTAAATGAGCATCACCATTTGAAATTACATAATTGAAGACAATCAATTTGAAAAATTTCTCTAAGGCAGGCATGCTTGCTGCAACATAACGTTTTATCAAATTTCCGATTTCTTCATAATTTCCTTCATACTTAAAGGTATCACCATGTGTTTGTTTAGATCTTGATAATAGTTGAGCAAAATCCTCTTGCAAAAATTTTCTTCCGTCATTAATTACATCAAAACGTTTGGTGATGTATGCCGGTTGACCGTCTTTAAAGTAAATTAATCCGTTTGTTACTGTATTAATATTGAAAATTTGTTCGGCAATTTGCATGGTTAAATGTTCATTTTCAGGTGCTGCATTTAGTTCATACAATTGTCTTGCAACAGGTATCGGTTTCAAAATATACGCTCCACCTTTTTCACACAATTCCAGTTGATTGCCATGTAATTTCAACGAATATTTCAATTGTACTCCGGAGATAGAAAGTCTTTTTGAGTGCTCCTGAAATACTTGTAAGGTTGCATCTTTCGGAGCATCAAAATTTAGAACAGCATTTACTTTCTGTTTATTGAAAAGTTTTTTCCGACAAGACAAACAGTAATCCTGTTTTGATTCTATATAACATCCTTTACAGTTCATTCTTCCAATTTTTTAATTGTAATCGCTCCAATAGTGTCTTCGCCGGAGGTAAGTAGTAATCTTTTAAAATCATCATTCTCATCAATCTTCAATAACCTACATTGAATTTCTTTATTTACACCTTCAGATAGAAGCCCGGAGAAAAACGGAAAGAGTATTGATGATTTATATTTTTTTTCAGTTTTAGGTAGTGTTAGACTTATCGGAGGATTGTCTGTATTTTCGAGGTAACTTTTGTCATAAGTAAAAATGTAATTTCCAGAAATATCTTTCTCGAGAATACCTGCTCGTTCTGAATTACAATAAACAACTCCTTTCATTATTCAACGGATTTTATTTGAATTTTCATTTCCAAACCCAGAACATTTAAAATTTTTTTTAGCACTTCTATAGTTGGGTTTCCTTTATTGTTTTCTATAGCGTATATGGTTTTGATTGTTACATTAGCCATTTCAGCTAAATCTTGTTGATTCAACTCAAGTTCATTTCTTCTTTCCTGAATCATTTTACCAATATCGCTTGTTTTAATCGGCATTATAGTACTTAATTTTGTTAAAAATAAGCTTTTTTTGAATTTAATCCAATAAATCGGAAATATATTACTTGTTTATTGTTTTTTATTGAAGCTTTATATTAAACTGTAGCTAATCAGTATTATAATGCCGATAATAGCATTGGTACTAAGCCAGCAGTAAATATTAACAGAAGAATTAATGAACCTATTATACCAAAGCTTTCGTAATGAAATTAGCTATAAAGAT
The DNA here is from genome assembly GCA_945872815.1 of Chitinophaga pinensis. Taxonomy (GTDB): domain Bacteria; phylum Bacteroidota; class Bacteroidia; order Chitinophagales; family Chitinophagaceae; genus Ferruginibacter; species Ferruginibacter pinensis_C. The sequence continues at coordinate 378 of CAMCAY010000027.1, read as the reverse complement.
TCCATAAATTTTATCTAAATCACCTAAAATGTATAATAATTGGGGATTTTTAAAATATACATATAAATATATTTCTATGACAATGGTTATTGATAAAGATAACTTCTTGGATTTTATGGCTCCAGTAATTATAGCTCAGAGATTATCGTTGCTTTGAGTGATATTACACCCTTAATAACTAATGATTTAAGAAGTTTTAAGTTAATAAAGATAGGTTTCCCATTTTCGCTTCCGGTCCGCTAGTTAAAAATTATTGAGTGTAGCAAAAAGTGTAGCACAGAAAACGATTTGACCTGTCATCTCCTAATTTTTCTACCCACCTCCAACATCTGTTCAATGTTACTATCACCTTTTATAAACTTGTTTACATAAGCAAAG
>CAMCAY010000026.1 GCA_945872815.1 Chitinophaga pinensis | reverse complement strand
GTAATTCAAACATTTCTTTCAAAACTGTTTTATCATCAAAATCATATTTTACGCCATTGATTTCCTGATATTTTTCATGTCCTTTACCCGCTACCAAAACGATGTCTTTTTTTTGTGAAAAATTCACTGCTGTTTTGATTGCTTCCCTTCTATCAGATATTGTGGTTACTTTCTTTCTTGAAACAACATTTACCCCTGTTTCCATTTGTTGTAAAATATCCATCGGATCTTCAAACCTTGGATTATCAGATGTCAATATGACTTTATCACTGTGTTGACAAGCCACTTCTGCCATTAATGGCCTCTTTGTGCGATCTCTGTTACCTCCACAACCAACCACGGTGATTATTTTTTGTTCTCCCAACCTCAAATTCTTAATTGTTGCCAATACATTTAATAAAGCATCTGGTGTGTGGGCATAATCTACAATTCCTACTATATTATCTTTGTTACTCAATAAATAATCAAATCTTCCCTCAGCTGCTGTCAATGAACTTAATACCTCCAGAACTCGATATTTCTCTTCTCCCAAACAAGTTGCAGCTCCATAAACTGCCAGTATGTTGTATGCGTTAAACTCTCCTATCAATTTAAAGTGAACTTCCAGGTCATTGATGTTCATGTGTAACCCTTCCAAACTGTTATCAAGAATTTTACCTTTGAAATCAGCTATTGTTCTAAGGCTGTAGTAACATTTTTTAGACTGGGTGTTTTGAAGCATGATAGCACCCCTCTTGTCATCTGCATTGCTTATAGAAAAAGAATGATTGTTCAATGAATCAAACCACGACTTTTTGACCCTGATGTACTCTTCAAATGTTTTATGATAATCAAGATGGTCATGTGTTATGTTGCTGAAAATGGCAACACTAAAATGAATTCCGGCAATACGTTGCTGATGAATAGCATGACTGCTGCATTCCATAAAAACATGCGTACATCCTTCTTCATACATGTCATGCATAAGCTTATTTAAGCTGATAACATCCGGAGTTGTATGAGTAGATTCTAGAACCCTATCTCCAATCTGGTTTTGTACCGTGCTTATCAAGCCGCATTTATATCCAAGGTTTGTAAATAACTTCCATAATAAAGTTGCAATGGTAGTTTTACCGTTAGTGCCTGTAACACCAACTACTTTCATTTTTAATGAGGAGTTACCATAAAAGCGATGGCACATGAGGCCTGCTGCCATAGGAGCATTTTCTACACATACATAAGTAATCCCTTCTTTCAAAGAGTCAGGCAAAATATCTGTAACAATTGCAACGGCTCCCTTTTCAATTGCATTTTCTATATAATTATTACCATCAGACAGACTACCTTTCAAAGCAATAAAACAAGTTCCTGGAGATACTTTTCTTGAATCTGTTTGCAGATTCTTTATTTCAATGTCGGTACTTCCAAACACTGAATTAATCTTAACCGTATAAAGTATCTCTCTTAACATTTATTTTATGCTTAATTAAGCATGATAATTATTTTTTGACCTTTTTTGAAATTCATTCCAGCTGTCAAACTCTGAGTCACTACTCTTCCTTTTCCAGATACAATTGTTTGCAAACCCTTATTTTCCAGTAGATACACAGCATCTTTCAATCCCATTCCTTTTACATCAGGAACAACATAATTTAGTACTGAGGCCTGAGGAGAATTTTTTAATTCAGCCGAATTATTTCTGTATGATACAGACCTCCATACTCCCCCACTTGCAGATACGGAATCCCTGTAATTGATTTTTAAACGAGAAAAAATAGTTGCTACATCAGATTTCATTCCCACATAACTATATTCAGCAGAATCTCGTTGAAAATTATTTTTATGTTCTGGCTTAGACAAATAATGGCTGTATATTTTATCGCTGATTTCTTTAAATACAGTACCGGAAACATCTGCTCCATAAATCAATTTTGATTTTCTAGTGTTTTGGATGACTACTGCCACTGTGTATTTTGGTTTTTCTGCAGGAAAATAACCAATGAAAGAAGCTTGGTAAATTTTATTCCCTTTATTGTAACCATTGTTATCATTAGCTGTAACAGCAGTACCTGTTTTTCCTGCAATAGCGTAAGTGGAATCAAAAACAATTTTATGAGCTGTTCCATGTACACTGTCAACAACTGCTTTTAAACATTCTTTTGCTTGAGCCAGTGCTTCGTCACTGCATATTTTCTCCACCAAAACCTCCGGATTTATTTTCTTTACTTCTACTCCATATTCTTTTATGGAACTTACCAAGTATGGTCTCATCATTTTTCCGTTGTTTGCCACAGCGTTATATAACATAAGCATGTGAAGCGGTGTAACCAATTCTTCATACCCATGCGCCATAAAAGGAATGGTGGTTTTTTCCCAGTTTTTATTTTGGGGATTTTTTATTGTCGGCTTTCCTGATGATGCAACAATATCAACTCCCGTCATCTTATTCAATCTGAAATGATCAATGTGTTGCCACCATTTCATTGGCTGATCCTGATAATATTGTGTGGCAAGTTTTGCAAATGCAACGTTACTACTCCTTAAAAAAGCATCTTTAACTGTTATTACACCTGCTCCCAAATGAGAGTCTTTTATTCTCAAACCCGAAAAATATTTCGATCCTCCTTCACAGTCAACTTTTGAATCAATTGTAACATATTTATCATCGAGCAAACTCAATAATGTAACCAATTTAAAAATAGATCCGGGCTCTGTTGATTTTGCAATTCCATAATTAAGGTCTTCTACGTATGAACTGTCAGGCTGCATTCCAAGATTAGCGATGGCTTTTATTTTACCGGTTGCTGTCTCCATCACTATGGCTGTGCCATGTTGTGAGATGTTTTTTACCAGCATTTTCATCAAAGCATTTTCAGCCACATCCTGAATATAAGTGTCAAGAGTTGTAATGATATCTTTGCCATTCTCAGGATCAATTTCTGCACCATCTACCGGCATGTACGCTCCGGCTGTATACCTCATCAATCTTTGACCCGTAGTGCCTCTCAATACACTGTCATACGATTTTTCCAAGCCCACATTTTTGGAAGAATCTTCCCTTGAAAGACCTATAGTTCTGTTTGCCAACAATATGTAAGGATTGATTCTCTTATCTCTAGCATCAAAAATAAATCCACTCTTGTTTCTTCCCATTCTTACCAAGGGAAAATTTCGCAATTGCTGATATTCATCGAAAGAGATTTTTCTTTTCAGCAAATAGTAACGGTCTATGTTTTTATAAGCAACCTCTAATTCATTTTTATATTCTTCCAAAGTTTTATCATGAAACAAGTTGCTTAATGAATAGCTGAGCGAATCAATATTGTCTTTGAATCGCTTGCCATTTTTTTCTCTTAATCCCCCTGCACCGAAATCCACATATATATCAAAAACAGGGATGGAGGTACTGAGAATATTTCCATCTTCACTATAAATGCTTCCTCTCTCGGCATTAATAGGTACGTACTTCAAATGTAAACTGTCATCCATGCTTTTCCAATATTTCCCCTCGACTGTTTGTATGTAAATAACTTTCCCTAAAATAAGTATGCCTATGATAATCATAATTAAAAAGCACAAATACACCCTCCATAAAATGTCTTTTTTAATTTCCATAGACGCTTATAATTTATTAAATTCTACAACTATCATTATTATCCAAAACAAACTCAATGCAGTTCAACAATAACAGAATCCGAAAGCAACATGGGAGCTTCTTTTACTTCTTTTAACCCAATAGGTTCAACCACTTTCAACAATTCGCTTGCCTTACTCCTAAATATTACTTCGCTTTTTATTGTTTTATACTCGTACTCCAATTCCCTTACATTTTTTTCACTTTGACTGATTTTACGTGTCAACTTATCTGAATAGTGGCCATTGTATATATACAATATTGCAAGTCCTGATAAGAAAAGAATGAAAGGAATATTTTTAACTATGTTGGCATAATTAAAATATTTTTTAACCTCAAACTTTTCAATTGAGGACAAATCTTTTCTATTGATTGATGAACTCATTTTAGTCGACTTTTTTTGCAATACGAAGTTTCGCACTTCTAGATCGCGGATTCATTTTCAATTCACTTTCTTTTGCTTCAATCGGCTTTTTTGTCACTACAGCCAAGGGATTTACCGGACTCACCCCGTATACATCATCTTTTATCACTTCTTCTGTAGAACCCGATTTGAAAAAATTTTTAACAATTCTATCTTCCAATGAATGAAATGTTATAACAGCAATTCTTCCATTCGGCTTAAGTAAATCCACTGATTGTTGAAGCATTTCTTTTAATGCGCCCATTTCATCATTTACCTCAATCCTCAATGCCTGAAAAACCTGCGCAAAATACTTGTTAGGCTTACCCTTGACAATGGGCTGAATCACTTGCTTCAATTTTGAAATGGTATTTATAGAAACACTATTTCTTTTTTCAACAATAAGTCTTGCAAGCGTTTTTGAATTGGTAACTTCTCCGTATTTCTCAAACAACTTGTGTAACTGAAGTTCAGAATAAGTTTCAAGGATCTTAGCTGCTGTTAAAGTCTGCCTGGTATCCATTCTCATGTCAAGAGCCGCATCAAACCTGATTGAAAATCCTCTTTCGGGTTCATCAAACTGATGACTTGATACGCCTAAATCAGCAAGAATACCATCCACTTTCAAACATTTGTTCACTCTTAAAAACCTCGCGATATACCTGAAATTTTGCTGAATAAAAACCAGCCTTTCGTCTTTCGGAATATTTTGAATGGCATCACTATCCTGATCAAAAACAAACAACTTGCCGTTTTTACCTAATTTTTTTAAGACCTCTCTGCTATGTCCGCCACCACCAAACGTGCAATCGACATAAACACCATCGGGTTTTATATCCAAGGCCTCAATCACCTCATGCAACATAACAGGTATGTGATAAACAGAATCTTGTTCATTTGATGTTAAGTCATCCGGATTATTTATTGAATCTTCCGACATGCCTATCATGATTTCAATTTATCAGACTTATCATTCATTACCTCATTTGCCAAACTGCTGAAATCATCCGAAGACATTCCATCAAAGAACTGCTGATATTTAGATTTATCCCATATTTCCAACTTGTTAACAGCTGAAACCAATACAATGTCTTTCTCCAAACCTGCATATTCCATCAAGTTTTTTGGCAACAATAATCTACCGGCAGAATCAAGTTCAATTTGAATAGCACCATTCAGGAAATAACGCCTGAACTCCCTAACTTTAGGATCGAAATCGTTTAATAGGCTGATTTTTTCAAATAAAGGGTTCCAGCTTTGGATTGGATAGAGGGTAAGACATTTTTCAAAACCCCTGTTCAACACAAAAAGTGTTTTCTCCGATTCAGGCATCTGTTTTTTAAAACCTGCCGGAAGGAGAAATCTTCCTTTTGCATCCACGGTAGACTCATATTCGCCTATGAAACCTATCATAATTGGGATTTTGGGTTGTTTTTTAAATAATCAACACAAATTAACACAATTTCCCACTTTATAACACATAATTGAATGAAGATATTTATCCACAAATCTATATACCTTGATTTTATTGGTGTTTTGACCAAAAATCAGGGATTTTACAATTTTAAGGTGTGAATAACTGTGGATAAGTGTGGATAAACGCAAAAGGCCTATTGAAAACTATAAAAAAGAGTTATTGCGCAAGGGGTAATGAAACAATAAAAGTAGAACCAAGTCCTAAAGAACTTTCAGCTTTGATACTGCCTTTATGAGCTTCTACTATTGTTTTTACATAGTTCAAGCCAAGACCAAAACCCTTTACATTGTGAATATTCCCGGTATGGGCCCTGTAAAACTTTTCAAAAATTCTCTTTAATGTTTCTCTGCTCATACCTATTCCATTGTCGGAAATTTTTATGATAAGGCGATTGCGACTATTTTCGGTTGTAATCTTTATCAATAGGCCATTTTCTTTGGAATACTTAACCGCATTTTCAAGCAGATTATTGATAATATTAAGGAAATGAAGTTCATCGCCATCTATTGTATCTGATGTAGCTTTAAAATCGAATTCTATCATTCCCTTTTTTTCTTCCAAAGGCAATGTAATGTTATTTACCGCAGTGCGAATTATTGTATGTGCTGAAATTAATTTATTATTTAATTGTATTTCTTTCTTGTCAAACAAAGCGGCTTGCAGAATTGTTTCCACCTGTTTATTCATCCGCTTGTTTTCTTCTTTTATAATGTCGGTAAAGTACTCATGCTTGTCTTTATCTGTAACAACTTTTTCATTTTTTAAAGCATCCACAGCCAGCGAAATTGTAGCCAATGGCGTTTTGAACTCATGCGTCATGTTGTTAATGAAATCCGATTTTATTTCGCTTAGTTTCTTCTGTCTTAGTAACGCTTTTGTTGTAATAAAAAATGCCGTAATAATTATCATTGTAAACAAAACGGAAACAACAATAAACCAAAGTATTTCTTTGAATACAATTGAACTTTGATGTGGAACAATCACTACCAAAAACTCCTCCTTGGCAATATTTTCATACGTGCTTCCTGCAGCAGGGGTTAATGGAATAGCAACATTGGTATTATGAGTTGAATCTATAAAGTATTTGAAAAACTGATCACTCTGAATCTGTTCACCTGTAATGCTATTATCCGAAACAGCAAACTCAAAGTGAATACCTTCCAATAGCCGTTTGTCGAATGACTTTCTGATTACAGCACTGATTTCTTCTTTTGTATATCGTTGAATTACTGATGGGCGAAGAATATCCATCTTCAATTTTTCACTGGAAAAGTTTAATTCCTTGTTTTTATTCAGCAATAAAAAATCCGACTTATTTTCCATTAACTTTTCAGCTGCATCTGTTGTTGCCAAAAAGATATTTTCTCTTAACTGCTTTTCCTTTGCGTTGCGGGCAGATGTAAGCCATATAAACTGAAAGTAAATCAATCCGAATAATGAAAGACTTATCAATATTGTGATTACCGGAAAAACCCTTTTCATCTTATTTAATTGAATAGCAAAATTATGCAGATATTTACCTTCTCCAAGTTATTGAATTTTTAAACGCAAAACTTTAACGTTTTAAAAGAAAAACATCCGGCGTTTTTTATTTCTTTATGAATAATTAACTATTTTAGGAAAATGATGCGCCCCAAAGATAATATGTTATTAATAGCAGATCCTTTTCTACAAGATGATCATTTTAAAAGATCCGTTATTTACTTATGTAGCCATAATAAATTGGGGAGTATTGGATTTGCACTCAATAAAAAATTCAGTCATTCCCTCAATCAATTGATTGGTGGCATTGACGATTTTGAAATACCTGTATTTGTTGGAGGTCCAGTTGAAAATGACAGTATTCACTTCATTCATCAATATCCCCAATTGATTCGCGGTAGTCAAAAAATATCCGAAACAATTTTTTGGGGTGGGGATTTTGATTGTGCAAAAGAACTTATTTTAAAAGAGAAGTTGGAATACGATAAAATTAAATTTTTTATTGGGTACAGCGGTTGGGGTGCTGGTCAGTTAAATGGTGAATTAAAAGAAAAAAGCTGGCTATTAAGTCATTCTAATGACTCTATTGTTTTTAATTGTCCGTCTGAATCTGTTTGGAAAGAAAGTATTCTGCTGATGGGTCCGGATTACAAAGAAATTATAAATTATCCTTTGGACCCCCAGTTAAACTAATGACATTTCAATTTTTTCAATTTGCTTTTTCAATTACTTAAAATACCCGCCAAGGCAGCCATCAAATTATATTGCAGAAGCTTGTCTGTAAATGATAGAAAAATACTTTCCCTTGAGGGGCCTCTATTAATCGCATGCAACCACCCCAACTCATTTCTGGATGCAGTCATTCTGGCTACTATTTTTAAACGGCCTATTTGTTCATTGGCTAGAGGCGACTCTTTTAAAAATAAATTGATTAGCGGCATTCTTAAGAGCATGAATATTCTGCCTGTATATAGAATTAGCGAAGGTTCCGAAAATCTAAATAACAACTACGATACTTTTGCAAAATGCAGAGAAATTTTCAGAAAAAATGGTATTGTACTTATTTTCAGTGAAGGATTGTGCATCAATGAATGGAAACTAAGGGCTCTAAAAAAAGGAACAGCCAGGCTGGCTTTCAGCAGCTGGGAAGAAGGAATAGAATTGACTATTTTACCGGCCGGTATCAATTATCATTCTTTCAGGTCTTTTGGAAAGAATGTAGAAATCAATTTTGGCAATACTTTCAATCAACACGATATTGACATTGAACATTTTGATGGACATGCAGTCAAAAAATTTAATGAAAAACTAAAAGATGAACTAATACCCCTTGTTCATCATTTTGATTCAAAGGATATTGAAGGAATTCAGAATAAATTTTCAATCAAACAAAGTCAATTTTACAAACCAATATTATTTATTCCTTCGAAAATTGGCAAGTGGATTCATGCGCCTCTTTACCTACCGATTCAATCTTTTTGCAAAAAAAAAGCAGGCAATAGTGACCACTATGATTCTGTTTTAGTAGGCCTTTTATTTATTTTATATCCCATTTTTCTCACTTTAATTGCATTGAGTTTTTATTGGATGTTTGGAGAATGGTATTGGATTCTAATATTCGTCTTTATGCCTTTTTTCGCATGGGCTTTTGTGCAACTAAGGGATGAGTAGTGAATATAATAAAGCTTTCATTGTTTGCAATTCTAATTGTTAAGCAAAACGAAGAATCCGGTTATTGCTGTAGCCCAGATAGAAGTTGGTATCAGCCAGTTTTTCCAAACTTTTTGCTGTTTGATTCTTTTGGCTTTATGAATATACCCGTTTCGGTAATCTACATTATTTAATGATGCGAAGCTAGAGAGAGACAGGGTTTGATATTCCGGCGGCTTAGCTGAACATACAATTGCGGGTACTAAACCAATTATCGGAGAGTATAAACTTGCTAAAAAAGTTAATGTTGCAGCTGATTTGTATCCTTTGTAATTTTTTATTGCATCATTGTAACCCATTAAATAAAAATCCTGGTCTTTGTTTATCAGAGAATCTGTTGATGCTATGGAATTGCTGTCCGAAAAAAAATCTTTTGTGCCATTGGGATAATATATGGCAATAACTGAAGACTTCAATATTTTATAGCTAGGGTTGCTTGAAGTTGTATCGAACTTCTTATAGGTAATATCATTGATACCCACCTCAATAATATTGGTTTTTAGTGAGTCGCCATTTTTTAGAATAAGTATGTCTTGTGATTTTAGCTGACTGGAAAATAAGCCAAGAATTACAATCAGTATATTTTTTTTCATCAAAATAGTGATTGATTTTTCAATACAAATTCGACGAGATGTATAATATTAAAAACGCTTTCCTACTGAAAAACCGATTCTTGGATAACCACCTATAATTGTATTTCCAAATAATCTGCCGCCACCCAAATATAACTCTCCAATATACCCGTTCCTTGCTAAAAATTTAGCTCCCGCCGCACATCCAAAACCAAATGAAACCGCTTTGTTATCAACCCCTCTGCCAGTATAAGTGCCTGTGGTACTGTCATAAAAAATACCGACAAATTTTTCCCTCTGACCTGCTACTGCCATGTTTGCCTCTATAAAAAAACCTGCATCTTTTTTATCTCCAAAATATAAACGACCATACGGCAAAAAAATTGACCTTGTTTGCATATCAATTGGATTTTCTAAAGAAACGGCTACGGACAAACCGACACCTGCATTATCCGACAACAATCTTTCATAATTCAATTCAGGTAATCCTGCAATAGCTGTTGCCAAATTAAATCTGATTTCATTATTACCTAATTGTTTAAGAGGCGCCGACAATGCTAAAACTTCGTTTTTAAGTAATTGACGGTCTTGGCCGAATAATACTGATACAAATGAGGATAGAATAATGATGGAAACGATTTTTTTCATAATAGTTTTTTATAGTGTTAATCTATTAAACGTGTAAATCTAATACTTATTTGTAAGTACTATATTTTTACTTTTTTGTCTTGATATATTTAGTTACCTCTTATCAAAATTATATAAATGAATGTTGATAACAGATATTGTATTGTAATATTATTGTCATAAAAAAAGCCTTCAACAATTTGAAGGCCTTCAATCTATTGCTTAATTGAAATTATTTTTCAACTGCAGCTTCTACCAAAACTGTTGTTTTGTTGTTTAGAACTTCTACAAACCCACTTTGAATAGTATATGAAGAAGTACTGCTTTTGTCGTTGAGTATTTTAAGCGATCCTGCTTTCAAAGCACTGACAAGTGGAGCATGTTTATCAAGCACTTCAAATAAACCACTGATTCCTGGCAATTGAACGCCATAAACATCCCCGCTAAAAACCTTCTTCTCCGGTGTTAGTATTTCTAGTTTCATATTTAGTAATTCAAAATAAAAAATTCAAAATTTTAAAAAACTCTTTTTGCATTTTGACTTTTAACTTTTGAGTTTTTTTATTTTTCTAAGCCTGTGCAGCCGCCATTAATTTTTTACCTTTTTCAATCGCATCTTCCAAAGAACCAACCAGGTTGAATGCAGCTTCAGGATACTCATCCACTTCTCCATCCATGATAGCATTGAATCCGCGAATGGTATCTTCAATTGGTACCAATACACCCTTAAGACCAGTAAACTGTTCAGCTACAAAGAATGGCTGACTCAAGAAACGTTGTACTTTACGCGCTCTAGATACTACTAATTTATCTTCATCACTTAATTCATCCAAACCAAGGATTGCAATGATATCTTGCAATTCCTTGTAACGTTGTAAAATCAATTTAACTCTGTTGGCAGTATTATAATGTTCTTCACCTACAATTTGAGGAGTCAAAATTCTTGAGGTAGAATCCAATGGATCCACCGCAGGATAAATACCCAAATCGGCAATCTTACGACTCAATACCGTTGTAGCATCCAAGTGAGCAAATGTAGTTGCCGGAGCCGGATCGGTCAAATCATCCGCAGGTACATAAACCGCCTGAACAGAAGTGATAGAACCATTTTTAGTAGATGTGATACGCTCTTGCATCAATCCCATTTCTGTTGCCAATGTAGGTTGATATCCTACAGCACTTGGCATACGACCCAACAATGCTGACACTTCAGAACCAGCCTGCGTAAAACGGAAGATATTGTCAACGAAGAAAAGAATGTCTTTTCCCTGACCATCGCCTTCACCGTCACGGAAATATTCTGCTATAGTAAGACCACTCAATGCTACTCTTGCTCTTGCTCCCGGTGGTTCATTCATTTGACCAAACACAAAGGTTGCTTTTGATTCTTTAAGTCCCTCAAGATTAACAGAACTTAAATCCCATCCACCTTCTTCCATACTATGTTTGAAAGCATCCCCATAATTCATGATTCCCGCTTCAATCATCTCTCTCATCAAGTCATTTCCTTCACGGGTTCTTTCTCCCACTCCTGCAAACACTGATAAACCACTGTAAGCTTTTGCAATGTTATTGATCAACTCCTGAATCAATACTGTTTTTCCAACACCGGCACCGCCAAACAATCCGATTTTACCTCCTTTAGCATAAGGCTCAATCAAATCAATTACTTTGATACCCGTGTATAAAACTTCAGAAGCTGTACTTAAATTTTCGAACAATGGTGGTTTTGCATGAATGGCACGTCCACCTACTTTGCTAACCTGTGGTAAGCCATCAATGGCATCGCCAGTTACATTAAACAAACGTCCTTTAATACCTTCACCTATTGGCATTGTAATAGGTCTTCCGGTATCAGTAACTACCGTTCCACGCACCAATCCTTCTGTTCCGTCCATCGCAATAGTACGAACGCTGTCTTCTCCCAAATGCTGCTGAACTTCCAATACCAGCGTATCTCCATTTTCACGCTTTAGTTCAAGCGCATTCATGATTTCGGGAAGCTTGGAGTCTTTATCAAACTGCACGTCTACAACGGCACCAATTACTGATTTTATTTTACCTGTATTAGCCATAAAATGAATTTAGAAAATTAGGTTTTATATTGGGCGCAAAGGTAAGAAATGAGGCTTATAAAAAAACCGAATCCAATTTTTTTCTGTCCAAAAAAGATAAAAACATACATTACTATGCCAATTTGATCCTTCTATTGGCATAGTAAACACCTATTAATATTACACAAAGGCCGAATATTTGAAATGGTCCGATTTTTTCACCATATAATAATCCCCAAATCATTGCTACAAAAGGAATCCCGTAAGTAACCATCGCGGAAAATACAGGGCCGGCTTTTTTAATCAGCACATAAAACATAATATTGGCAATAGCGGTACTGGCTATTCCCAAAATGGCAGCATATCCCGTTGAAGATATTACACCTGTTTTATGAAAATCAAGCTTAAAATATCCCGAAAATATCAATATAATCAAAGCAGGAATAGCATTCAAGAACATAGCCATTGAAACAATCTCCAGAGAAGGAATTTCCTTTAGATGCCTTTGCACCAAGTTCACATTCATTCCATAACAAAATGTCGCTATAACAATCAACAGTGTAAAGCCACCATTACTCAAGTTTATATTTGAAGCCTGACTAAAAAACAAAACTATACAGCCAAGGAATGCAATAGCAATACCAATGATTTTCTGCATACTAGTTTTCAAATTAAAAAACAGTGCTCCATTGATAATAACAAATATGGGTGTTAGAGAATTTAACGCACCTGCAAGTGAACTATCTATCCTCATTTCAGCCATACAAAAAAGATAAGAAGGAATCATACTTCCTAAAGCACCCGAAAAAAATACCCAATGAATTTTTTTAGCAGGTATTTTTTTAAATGCCTTGATTGTTAAGGGAAGTAGCACTAGGCCTGATGCAACAATTCTTAAAGAAGCTACTTGAAAAAATGACAAATACCTCATACCTTCTTTCATTAAAATAAAACTACTTCCCCAAATGAAAGCCAACACAATAAACAATGACCACTTTTGAACATTACTATGCATTTTTCAGTTTTATTTTGCACAAATATTCAGTTATTCGGCAGATTTAAAATAATTTAATTTTACAGCAATGTTTATTTATTGTTATTTTAGTGAACATAACTTACAAAATCATAAAAAATATGTCATTTGTCAAAGAATTCAAGGCATTCATAATGAAAGGAAATATCATTGAACTTGCAGTAGCCGTTATCATTGGTGCAGCGTTCGGAGACATTGTCGCATCATTGGTAGACGATATTATTACCCCATTATTACTCGCGCCTGCCCTCAAAGCCGCAGGTGCTAAAGAGATTGCAACATTAACATGGGGATCGGTTAAATATGGTAGTTTTCTTTCGGCAATTCTGAAATTTACAATAATTGCAATCGTACTTTTTACTTTGCTTAAAACCATAAATCGTTTTATAAAAAAAGAAGAGAATGAATCTGATGAACCTTCTTCCACAGATAAGTTGCTCACAGAGATTAGAGATCTATTGAAAAAATAAATCCCCGAATCATTTACCTTTGATCTTCATTAGACATTTTTTAAAACATAACAATTGAGCAACAACATATCATATCAAATTAAATTAGATCAATTTGAAGGCCCCTTTGATCTATTGCTTTTTTTCATAGAAAGAGATGAACTCGATATCTACAACATCCCCATCACAAAAATAACCAACGACTTTCTTGCACATATTCATCAATCGGAAAAATTAAACATTGAGTTAAGCAGTGAGTTTATTCTTTTCATAAGCACATTAATGCGCATTAAGGCTAAAATGCTTTTACCAAGAAAAGAACTGGATGCTCAGGGCAATGAGATTGATCCAAGAATGGAATTAGTGGATAAGATTCTTGAATACAAAAAATTCAAAGAAGCATCTATTAAAATGGCTGAAATGGAAGCCGTTAGAATGCTGATGTTGAAACGCGGAAATCTTCAAAAAGAGTTGAATCAAATAGGTGAAGAAGCAGGCGAAGGAACTGAAATTCAAGCAGTGACTATGTTTAAGCTGATGAAGGCTTTTGAAAAAGTGATTCAGCGACTGCAACAAAAAAACAATAAACCAGTACATACGGTAGTTCAGTATAACTATACAATGGAACAATGCAGGGACTACATGTTGGATTTGTCCAGCTCAGAAAAGACCTTGTCCTTTGAAAAAATATTTGAAGTGTGTGAAGACAGAATCCATGCTATATTTATATTCCTCAACATGCTGGAGCTGGTGCAACAAAAATATCTTCAAATCATAACAGGCGAAGGAAGAAACAACTTCATCATTGAATACAATGAAAACAGAGAAGAAGATGTACACAATCCTCTTACTCCTGAAGATTTCAGTCATTTGAATTAATAAAAATGGATACCCTTATTCACAGATCGAATGAAAGAGGATCAGCTGATTATGGCTGGTTAAAGCCTAATTATTACTTTAGCTTTTCCAATTATTACAATCCCGCCAATATCCATTTTGGCGCATTGCGTGTTTTAAATGACGATTTTATCATGGGGGGCGGTGCATTTCCTACTCACCCTCATGACAATATGGAAATTGTAACCATTCCGCTTTCTGGTGCCATTGAACACAAAGACAATACTGGTGGGCATGGCATCATCAAAGCCGGAGACATTCAAATTATGAGTGCGGGCTCAGGTATTCTTCATTCGGAAGCCAATGCATCTGCTACGGACCCATTGACTTTGTTTCAAATTTGGGTATTCCCCAAATTAAAAAACATCAACCCAAGATACGACCAAAGAAGCTTTGATATTCAAGACAGAATCAACAAATGGCAAATTGTTGTATCCCCTTTAGAACATGATAATGCATTGTGGATCAATCAGGATGCACGATTTGCATTAACGAAATTAGAAGCAGGTAAATCAATCGACTACATCAATGGATTCAAAGACAATGGAGTGTTTTTAGTTGTTATTAATGGAAGTATTGAAATCAATGATGACATTCTCCACTCAAGAGATGCAATAGGTATAAATAAAACCGAACAATTTTCAATCAATGCAACTACTGACAGTGAACTGCTTTCGATAGAAGTACCTATGTCTTGGTAACGAGTTTAACTTAATATTGCTTCCGGATATTTGCCAGATATTTTTCAATAGATTTTTTTACAATTGCAGACTTACCATTGTAGTTGTTTATAAGTATTGAAAACATCAATTTCTTTTTCTTCTTTGTAAATAATATGCCGCTGATGGAATATACATTACTCATAGATCCTGTTTTGGCATAGATAAATCCACTGTCCTTCAAACAGAAATTCTTCATGGTGCCATTGCCAGCTGTTGGTAATATCGCTTTCATTCGATTTTCACCAAACTCTTGGTCAATTTTTTTTAAGATATAAATAAAATCATTGGGAGAAAATAAATTGTACCTGCTTAAACCTGAGCCATCCACCCATCGGGGCATTTGAGGAATATCTTTACATTCTTTTGATAACAACAAAGTAATCATTTCTTCTTCATTCATACTCCAAGTTGCTACATTACAGCACATGAACAATGTTTGTTCAGCAAAAAAATTATCACTGTTATACATCATATACTTAAACATTGAATCACTGACTTGTGTTTTAATTTGTTTAAACGAATCAACTTCTTTCAATGCGATTTCAGGATTAAATGCATTTTCAGGAATAGAGGATAGCTTAAACTTTTTCTTTAAAAAAGAAATAGTTGTTTCAGTTCCATTAGTTTCAAAAGGAATGATTTTTTTTATAAAACTATCCTTTCGGGAAAAAACAACGTTGTAAATGTTTTCATTTTGAATCCTGTTTACTATTGATTTATTTGCAGAAGAGTCCACCGAATAATTTAAAATAATATCCGGCAGATTGGGTTCGATATGAGAAGTATTGATATTGCCTAATAAAGATTTTGTGCATTCTAATTGCAAAAGATTTCCATACATTGGAAATTGATTTCTTTGAGGCATAAACGATTCATCCGCATCATCCCACGACCAGCCCTTGCCATACTTTACAGGCTGATTATGATTACTACTTGTTACAACAACAATCGGATACTGCTGTTTACTCAAAAAATCAAATACGGGCTGATAGGTAAAATTCGGATGTAAAAAAGTAGGGTCTCCGGTAGGAAATACAAAAACAGCACCATTTTTTTCAAAATATTGCAACCCGGTTAAACTGTCTCCTAAATATTTTAACCCACAATAAAGAGTAAATAATTTTGTATTACTGGCAGGTACAAAATATTTATCGGCATTTTTTTGATATAAATATCGACTGGTTGAAGGCTCGTAAATACTGACTCCTACATGCGCAGAAGCGATTACGCTATCTTCAAACAAAAAGTGTTCAGACGATTTAAAAACACTTTTACCCATTCTGCAAGACAGAAAAGAACAAAGAAAAAAAGTATAAATAAAATATTTCTTCATCAGTTATAAACTTTGGGCAAAGAAAAAATCACCTATTCAATCAAAGGGTTCTTTCCAAGCCTCTTAACCATCTTTCAGGCATATCATTCATACTTGCCTTGATATAATCTTTTTGGCTGCACGCAATGAATTTTTTATTTGGAAGCTGCATCCACCAAAGATTAGAACGTTTGCTTTGCAGAAACAGCGTATCCGCCTCTGAAAAAAATGTATGAAACTCATTAAAGCTTGATAAATCATTTAGATCTGCATCGTATTTTCTTTTTTGATGACCATCAATGAAATACCAAATCATTTGAGCAATTTGAATAGCCGTCAGCTCATTTGAATCATGGCTGGCATTATATCCATAAATACCCAAACTTGTCAAATTCTTACTTTGACCAGCATATTGAATTAATCTGCATGACTCCTCTCCAGTTAATCCATTCGGACAATATATATTTGAAGGGGCATCGCTGTTTTTTATTGCACTGATATCAAAACTTAACAGATTAGAATTACGAATAACAGGCTCCATTTCTTCAATATCTTCCTTAACAACTCCAACTCTGTAACAATCAAATCTTAATTTATCAATTGTCTCAAGCATCCTGGGATGAACAAAATAACTTTGAAAAGCAATGTGATTATAATGATTAACAATATTGGGTTCTCCGGTCAGCATCTCTAATAAAAAATTTTCACTTTTTACTTGACTGTCTCCCCTCAAATCAATGAATGCATCTATGCAGGTAGCTTCAACTATTTGATTTAATTCTTTATAAGCATTGTGCTGAGCCAAAGTAATGTCATGAGATCCTCCAATAATCAATACCCTTTTACCAAGACTTATAATTTCTGCAACTACTGTTTTCAATGCCGCATAGGAATCATTAATAGAAGCTCCGGATTTGATATTGCCTATGTCTGCTATTGCAACTGATGTGTGCCAGTAATGCAACTTATACAAATGCTTTCTGACTACATCTGCAGCATGTATTCCTGAGACAGTTAACCCACTTCCCCTCATTTCATTGATACCAACAATAACAATATCTACATCCGTAAGATCAGGAACCGATGATTCATATATTGAAATGTGTTTCGCTAATTGTCCATCTGTATAGCCAATATCTTCACTGACAGCAGACACATTGATGGGGGATAAAAAATCAGAAAGGTCTTGCATAATTTTAATTTGCACAAACCTAATTCATTCATAGGAAAAGCATTCTGAGAATGGCAACTTTTTTACTGAAATTTTTCGGATTTTTTGAGAATAAAATAAAACAGTGAATCAATTGAATAAGCGTTAATTATTCATTGAATGTATTTTGATTGTCAAATCATAAATGATGAAATCAAAATGCGCCGATAGCAGCATTAATTGGCACTTTGTGCACCCAATACGATTGATACTTTCAGATTAGCTGAAAAAAAAGCATCATTATTTGTAGGCAAACCTCTTCTGCCACCAGGGCCTGAAAGTGGTCTGATCTGTCTGTTGTTCAAAATAATTGCATTGTCACGATCTACTCCGGTAATACCATTTTTTTCAAATAATTCCGGATCAATGTAGGTTTTGCTGACATCGTCTAAATAATCTGTTGACAAAATTCTGTAAATAAACTCTCCCCGTAATTTAACAATAGGTGAAATTTCATACTTCAAACCAAAACCCAATGGAACGTTGGTTTGTTTTAATTGATATACTTGTCTGTCAGGATATTCTTTAAATCCTTGACCCTCGGTTCTCAATGGTTGCAAATTTATCAATCTTCCCTGATAACTTGCCTGAGGATTAAATGAGTAATAGCCAATTCCACCAAGCAAGTAAGGAGAATATCTTGGGGGTGTTTGATCGCGATTGACCCAGTTTACAAGTATGAATAAAGGATGTACTTCAGCTACAAGTGAATACTCAGAAATTGAACTCTGAAAATTCAAGTTTCTGTTGTAACGGGTACTTGCCATATCAGTAATAGGCACAGATTTTAACACCTGATCATCTGCCATTACTTTTCCAAAAGCCGCTTCAATTCTGGCACCAATTGCAGATTTATAAGTATAGGAAACAAATCCACCCAAACAAAAACTCGATTTTCCGATGTTTAAATCTTTGGTAAAATTTGCGCCAATGCCTTTATTTCCGCCTATATCCGTCAGACAATTCATGGCACCCAATGAGGCTCCCGCTTCAAATACATGGGGGCTATAAAAATAAGAATCGTCTATAAAGTAATACTGAGAAATTGCTTTGTTTGAAAAAAACAATAACCCTGTAATGAAGCAAAAAAGAAAAGATAATTTTTTCATTAATTTATACCCTTTAATAAATGTCAAAAATGACAACTAGTACAGCATACAAATTAACTGAATTTTATCCAATTAATATTATGGAGTGGGGTTTTCTTTAAAAAATTTACATACAGAACTTACCCCGCAAGCTTCACATTGGGGCTTCCTGGCTATACAGGTATATCTTCCATGTAATATCAGCCAATGATGCGCTTTGTATATCAGATTTTTTGGGAAATTACGAATCAATTGTTTTTCTGCGGCAAATGGAGTTTTGGCATTTGTTGTAAGGCCAATTCTCGAACTAACCCGAAAAACATGCGTATCAACAGCCATATTAGGTTGCTTGTCTATCACCGAAGTAATGACGTTTGCGGTTTTTCTGCCCACTCCGGGAAGGGTAATCAATTCCTCTACTTTCATCGGCACTACGCCATTAAACCTATCTTTCAACATATTGGCCATTCCAATCAAGTGCCTGGTTTTATTATTTGGATAGGAAATACTTTTAATTATTGAAAATAGCTCATCAAAGCTGGCTTTACTCATTGACTCATGGTCTGGAAATTTTTGGAAAATCCGGGGTGTAATCATATTCACCCTTTTGTCTGTACACTGAGCAGACAAAATAACCGCAACAAGCAACTGAAAAGGGTTGTCATAGAATAATTCCGTTTCTGCTTGTGGGAATTTATTTGAAAAAAAATCTATGACAAATTGATATCGTTCGGACTTTTTCATAAAAAACCCGTTTCTGTAAAAATGAAACGGGAAATAATTTACATATTAAAAATAATACAACTAGGCGTATTTAAGAATACTATCAATTGTTTTTGCGTCAGGGGAATATGACAAAGTATTCAATTCGTCTAATGTATTTTTAAGTTCTTCGTATTCTTCTCTAAGGTTTAGATCATTTTCCAAAGCTTCTTTGATAACGATATTCTGACTTTCAGAAGTTTCATTATATAAAAATTGGATTAAATCATCTGTGTTTATTTTATTCATTTATACTGAAAGTTTAATTGTTAGATTTTAGTGTATAAAACTATTAAACGCATTTTAAAATAAAAAATTGTATGCGTCAGTTGAATTTAAGGATTTATTAAGAATATATCCTCATTGTCTTTTTTCATCAGGTATTTTTCACGTGCATATTTCTCAATAGTTTCAGCACTTGTCTTTAACTGACTCAATTCTACTCTTGTTTCAGCGATTTGATTGTTCAGTGCTGTTTCACTTTTCTGCAACTCTTTTAATTTATCTCTCTTGATTGAAAGATTACTCCAATCTTTAGGATCAAAGAATCCCATCCAAACAATAAAAAATGCAACTGAGATAAAGTATTTATTCCTGACTGTTTTTTTAAATTTATTCATACCCTTAATTATCAGTTGAATTTATCACTAAATTGAATTATTTCAAAAAAACAACATCCTTTTTTGGAAAATTAATTTGAATTATTTGCCAAATTTAATTTTTCCTTTGGGATAAATAGCTGAATCTCCCAAAATTTCTTCTATGCGGATTAGTTGATTGTATTTAGCCATTCTGTCACTTCTTGATGCTGACCCAGTTTTAATTTGACCGCAATTCAATGCTACAGCCAAATCTGCTATGGTGCTGTCTTCTGTTTCACCGCTTCTGTGACTCATGATTGTATTATATCCATTTTGCTGAGCCATACTGACTGCATTGATGGTTTCCGTCAATGTTCCAATTTGGTTTACTTTAACCAATAGTGCATTGGCTGTATTTTCTTTAATTCCTCTTTCTAGTCTTTTTACATTGGTTACAAATAAATCATCTCCAACCAATTGACATTTACTTCCTACAGTTTCTGTCAGCATTTTCCATCCTTTCCAGTCATCTTCAGCCATACCGTCTTCAATGGAAACAATCGGATATTGCCTTACCCAATTTTCCCAATATTTGACCAATTGTTCGCTTGTCATTTTCTTTCCGTCACTTTTATGGAAAATATATTTCTTCTCTTTTGCATTCCACAGTTCACTATTGGCCGCATCCATCGCAATGGAAACTTGTGATCCTGTTTTATACCCTGCAGATTGAATGGCTGTTAGAACAGTTTCAATTGCCTCTTCATTGCTTTGAATATTTGGGGCAAAACCGCCTTCATCACCAACATTGGTGCTGTATCCCTTTTTCTTCAACACAGATTTTAATGCATGAAAAATCTCAACTCCCCATTGTAAACCTTCACTAAAAGAAGATGCCCCTACAGGCATTACCATAAATTCCTGAAAATCTATTTTATTGTCTGCATGAGCCCCACCATTTAATATATTCATCATCGGAATAGGAAGTACTTTGGCATTTGTTCCTCCGATATATCTGTATAAAGGAAGATTGGCTTCAAGTGCAGCAGCTTTCGCTACAGCCAGGCTAATGGCAAGCATGGCGTTTGCACCTAATTTTCCTTTATTTTCAGTACCATCTAGCTTAATCATCATGGCATCGATACCGGTTTGATCCGCTACATCCCAACCCAATAAATGTTCACTCAACAAAGTATTTACATTTTTTACTGCTTTCAATACACTTTTTCCTCCGTACAATTTTTTATTATTGTCTCTTAATTCCACTGCCTCGTGAATACCAGTGCTGGCGCCACTTGGAACAGCAGCTCTTCCCAATCTTTCATTTTCTGTAAGCACATCTACTTCAATAGTAGGATTTCCTCTGCTGTCTAATATTTGCCTTGCGTGAATCGATGAAATGTAACTCATGATGATTGAATGATTTTTAGTTGATTATTAATTCTATGTTTTAATTGTGCTTTAATTTGTCAATGATTTAAAAATTTCCTCCAGTTGCTGCCTTTCACTGTTCATTGAAATGATATTCAATTCCTTATCCAAACTCATTTGCATGATTTGTTTTCGGATACTTTCAGGATGAATTGTTTGTACAGTAAATGAATGTTCATTTTGAAAAACAATTTGATTGCAATCAATCAAATTACCAAACATATCCTTATTTACTTTTTCTTTGAAAACCACTGAAACAAAATGCATTCCAGCTTTCCCATTTTGCAAATTGTTCAATAAATCATCTGCTACAATTTGGCCTTTGTTGATGATGATTACCCTATCGCAAATCGCTTCAACCTCTTGCATAATGTGAGATGAAAACAAAATGGTCTTTTGCTCCCCCAGTTTTTTGATGACGTCCCTTATTTCAATTATTTGATTGGGATCCAGGCCTGATGTGGGCTCATCTAAAATCAACACTTCTGGGTCATGAATCAATGCGGCTGCCAGCCCCACCCGTTGTTTATACCCTTTACTTAACTGAATTATTTTTTTATTGACCTCCTTTGTTAGTCCCACCAATTGAATCACTTCCTCTATTTTTTGTTTGGTGTTTTTCACTTTATACACCTGAGCAACAAAGGATAAGTATTCCCTGATATACATATCAAAATACAAAGGATTGGATTCTGGTAAATAACCAATCTTCCTTTTAGCTTGTACATCATTTGCTGCAACAGGAATTCCACACACTTCAATATTTCCACTATTTGATGATAGAAATCCTGTAATCATTTTCATTGTGGTCGATTTTCCTGCCCCATTCGGGCCTAAAAAACCGGCGATCTCTCCTTTTTTTATGGAAAAGTTGATATTGTTTACCGCCTTTTGTAAACCATAACTCTTAGAAAGATTAGTGACAATTATCGACACAAAAAGTACTGATTTTATTATTTGTTTGCAGGCGGTTTTGCTCCCCCTTGTTGAGGTCTTTGTTGTTGACGTGGGTTTCCTTGCCTGTTTCTATTACCACCCTGCTGGCCACCAACCCCTTTACCGGGCTGACCTTGTTGTGGTCCACGATTAACGGCATTTCCACCGGAAGGAATATTTTTTTGTTGGGGATTACGAACTTGTCCACCTCCTGCTTGTTGTTGTCTATTTTCTTGAGGCAATGATGGTCGGTTTGGAGAAGTTTGTCTGTTTTGTTGATTACGTTCTCTGTCTTTCCTTTTACGGGTTGTTTTCTCCAAACTCTTTAAACTGATTTGACCAACCAGATCTGCGTACTCGGGTTCAACTTCTTTTGGTTTACCAGTTATAACCTCCACTGTTTCTAACTCTTCGGGTCTTATTCCCTGCTTGTTTTGAGATTTAATTCTTTTTACAGTTTCAATGCTCAGCGGATAATGCTTACTGCTGTCAGAAAGAGTGTACCACATGATGTTTTTAAAAATGTCCTTTTTAATCAAATATGCTTTTCCTCTTGCAACTTCAAGGGTATCCGCATCATTCGGAAAAAACTGTAATGCATCGAGATAAGTATCTAACTCATAATTCAAACAGCATTTCAATCTGCCGCACTGACCACTTAATTTTGTTTGATTGATACTTAAATTTTGATATCGGGCAGCATTTGTATTTACACTTTTAAAATCTGTTAACCAGGTACTGCAACACAATTCTCTTCCACAACTTCCAATTCCTCCAACTTTGCCTGCCTCCTGGCGTGCGCCAATCTGCCTCATTTCAACTTTAACCTTAAATTCAGCTGCATATAATTTGATAAGCTCTCTGAAATCTACTCTGTCATCAGCAATGTAAAAATAAGTGGCTTTTCTTCCGTCAGCTTGCACTTCCACTTCTGCCATTTTCAAATCTAATTTCAATTGACGCGCAATGGCTCTGCTTCTAATCAACATCTGCGCTTCACGCGACTTGGATTCCAACAATTTAGAAATATCCTGCTCAGTGGCTTTGCGCATGATTTTTTTCAAATCAGGACTTTTTTCATCAATATTGTTCTTTTTCAATTGAAGCCTCACCAATTCGCCTGTTAAGTTCACCATACCCACATCAAATCCCCCGGTGCCTTCCACTGCCACCATTTGACCTTTTTCATAATAATGTACAGTGGTATTTCTGAAGTATTCTTTACGGGAGCCATTGTTAAATGAAACCTCCACGATTTTACAGTTGCTCTCAGGATCACTGAATGGCAAATTTGCCAACCAATCATGCACATTCATTCGGTTACAACCGCCGCTTGCACAATTACCATGACTTTGACAACCACCTGGTGCGCCGTCTTTACTAGTACCACAACTTCCACAACCCATATTGAAAAATCTTTAAAATCGTTATTAAATAATTATTCATTCTGTTCATTCACATTTTCGATACAACCTACCTTTCCTAATTGAACAGACTTATCACTGAATCAAAATTACAGATTTGTTGCTAATTATATGATATATCCTTATTGTTAATGCATGAAAAAGAATCTTTGCATTTGCATTTCTTTCTATATGATAACTTGCCTTGTTAAGCTCCTCTGTAATAGCTTCTAATTGGGGGATTTGACAAATTTTATTCAACTTACCTGCAAAATCATCTAAAGTGGATTCGGTAGTAATACCTAAAATTTTTATTCTGATAGCATGTTCTATAACCTGAATAAAATATTTTAATACTTGTTTTTGTTTTTCTCTGCCTATTTTACTGATGTCTTCTACCCATTTAACTTGTGCTGCAGGTCCATATTTTAAAATACTGTTCATCCATTCTCTCAACATTGCATCCCAGTTATCCTCTATATGTTGTAATTGCTGCAGCGCATCATGATAGTTGCCATCACATGAAACAGCTATCTGTTCTGCCTTTTGAGCATCAACAGCTTCTCTGATTTCAAGCGCATCTACAATATCAGCGCTAGTTAATGCAGGTATTTTTACAAGTTGTGTTCTGGATAATATTGTTGGAAGAATGAGTTGCTCTTTCTCCGCCAAAAAAATAAAGACTGTATTGGGAGGAGGCTCCTCTATTAATTTTAATAACCTGTTTCCTTGATTGCCCATTAATTCCGACATCCACATAATTAGAAACTTATACTCCGACTCAAAACTCTTTAGGCTGAGTTTACGATTGATATCTTTGCACTCTTGTGCGGTGATATTGCCTTGTTTGTTTTCCGCGCCTATGGCTTGTAGCCAATCATATAAATTTCCATAGGGATTTTTATTAATAAACGCTCTCCATTCAACTATAAAATCAGTACTAATAGGTTTATCACCCGACTTACCGGTGATAACTGGAAAAGAAAAATGAATATCCGGATGAATCATACCCGCTGCTTTTACACAAGCAGGACAGACTCCGCAAGAATCTTCCCAATATTGAGCAGTTACTTCCTCTGTATAACCTGTTGTTTCATCGCCAAATAAAGATATTTCTTGTTTTACAGAAACTGCTTTACCATTTACCTTTTCACAAACAATGTATTGGGAAAAAGCCCTTGCTAAAGACAAAGCGCCGTTTCCTTCTTTACCTAGAAAAAGCAAAGCATGGCTCAGCCGATTTTGCTGAACCATATTAATCAGTTGTTTTTTTATTTCAGCCTGCCCAATAACATCTTTAAACTGCATGATGCAAGTTAAAAATAAAAATCAAGTCAATTACATAAAAAAGGAAGACTACAGTAGAGAGGTAATTTCTTTGCTCATCGGATTAATATTGCTTTCAAATTTCTCTATGATTTTACCATTTTCATCCAATAGGAATTTATTGAAATTCCAGGTAATTTCAGCATCTAATACAGTATTGAGATTCTTTTGAGTAAG
This sequence comes from Chitinophaga pinensis, assembly GCA_945872815.1. Lineage (GTDB taxonomy): Bacteria > Bacteroidota > Bacteroidia > Chitinophagales > Chitinophagaceae > Ferruginibacter > Ferruginibacter pinensis_C. The sequence continues at coordinate 4,352 of CAMCAY010000026.1, read as the reverse complement.
AAATTGATATACAGGGGCCATGTCTTTTCCTTTGACAGATATTTTTGCTGCCATAGGAAAACTAACTCCATAATTTTTAGAACAGAAAGTTTGAATGGTTGCATTAGATCCAGGCTCTTGTGCGCCAAAGTCATTCGAAGGAAAACCAACTACAACAAGCCGATCTTTGTATGTTTCATATAGCTTTTGTAAATCTTTATATTGAGGAGTATAACCACATTCAGATGCGGTATTCACAACTAAGATTTTTTTTCCTTTAAAGGCAGAAAAATCAATCGTACTGCCATCCAATGCCTCAACCTTGAATGAATGAATCGAATTAGAAGTGTCTGATACTATATCTTGCATATGGGAAGTTTGACTATATGATTGTTGTTCAGTTGCGGAAGTGCAGGCAACAAAAATAATGGAGATAAATAAGGTTCTGATCATTTTTTATTTTAATTAACAACATTCAACCAGAATTGTTTGAATGTTTTTCATTTTAAAAAATTATAGAATATTAAAAACTATTGCTTTTCATAACAGCCAATGTCTGTAGCCAATCCTGACAACCTCGGATAATCATTCAAATCATTGTTGAATGGAGTTAATGTACCATTATCAATTGCGGGAGACGAAATGTCTTTTGTAGTATTAAAATCAAAATAATTATGAAAAACATCTATGCTATCAAATATAGGATCTATGTTGGCAATTGATGAAGTAACATTGCAATTTTGCGGGCTGTCAAAATTTTTATACAAACAATTTCCAAATGACACATTAAAAACATGACTATCGTCTTTATTAACCAACACTTCATCTTCACCAATGCCTCCTTCACCCCAAACAATGCAATTTTTAAAAACCGCATGTAAATCAGCAACGAAAGTAACGCCATTGTGAATTTTTACATTACTTAACTTCAATACCGGGTTTAGATGTGGCAAATAGATGGTTGAATAGGATACAGCTGTACAATTTGTAAAATTATACACACCACCAAAATCAATGTTTACGTTTGTTCCACAATTACTAATCAGCGTATTATCTGCATTGATGCTACTATTTTCAGAATAGATGCCCGATTCAAGCGCATTGTCAATAATGCACTGATGAATTGTTAGTTTAGGATTGTTGTTTACAGAAGGAAGATATACACCAACAGCTGATTTCGCATTCTTTATAATGGCAAAAGTCAATTCATTATCCTTACTGGTAGACCTGAAATAAATACCCGGCCAACTGGCTGGTAAATCACCATACGATTCATCTAGTCTGTCTCCTGTAAAAATAACTTCATTGTTTTTACGACCATATACTTTCAGTGTCCCATCTACCAGAATTGGTGCGTCTGCATGTGAATATATTTTACAGCCATTTTCAATTGTCAATGTTGCATTGGTGTCTATCTGTAATTTTCCCAGAATCACATACGGGAGATCTGCTGTCCAGGTTGTATTTCCTGATATTTTTTGATTTCGCAAAAAATGGGCATTTTGTCCAAATGCTTCGAGCTGAACAAATCTGTTATTGCCATTATAGTTAATTAGGATACTGTCTCTCACAATAAATGGCAATTGATTATTTGAAGAATCAACATTTACTGAAATAAATACATACATACTGTCATTGGCGGCCAATACAATATCGTGAGCTTCAGTTGAAGAAATACCATTGATATTTATTTGAAAAGAAGAATTGCTTCCTCCCATCAATTGTATTGAAGATAATTTTATTTTTTGGCTGTTGTTATTGAATATTTTGAATGATTGTGTAAAAGAAGTGGAAGATGTGAAAACGGTATCAAATCTGATAGTATCGGCACTCAGGTTCAAATCAGCATCTGTACTTGTAATAAATTGATCCTTTTTACATGAACTAAAAAAAACAACTGCTAATAAAATAAATCCTATTCCTTGACTGATGATTTTTTTCATTTTATTAAAGTATGTCAGATATAGTTTTAAAATTTTTTCAAAAGTATGTTTATTTTTTAATTTCAAAAGACGTTCATACTAAAGCGTATCTATTTTGTTGCAATGGCAATTGTTGCAATACTAAGCTGGGTATTTTTAACATTTAAAATCTCTCTGCCGCAGGCTTCCATCGTTGCGCCTGTTGTAACTACATCATCAATGAGTAAGATTTTTTTATTTTCAAGTATGGAAGGATTTTTTACAAAAAAACTTTCATTAACATTTAGCCATCTTTCAGTTCGATGCATTCTGGTTTGCGTTTGAGTTGTTCTATTTCTGACTACTACATTTTCAAGCATCGGTTTTTTAAGTATTGATGATATGCCCTGTCCGATAACAGCCGCCTGGTTATAACCCCTCTTTAATTCCTTTTCTTTAAAAAGAGGCATAGGTACAATAAAATCTATGTTGAAATAATATTCATGTTCAGAAATTGTTCTACCGAGTAGTTCTCCCAAAAAAATACCGATGTTTTTGTTTCCCTTATATTTTAATTGATGTAATAAGGATTGGATTATTTTTCCTTTTGAAAAATAAAATTCACTGTGCCCTTTTACAATATCGAGCCTTCCATTGAAAATTTTTTCTGTAGCATTTTCTGCGTGATTAATAAATCCTGTTTTTGGCAAACTATTAAAACAATGAATACAAAGTTGTTGGTCTATAGACAGATTGTCGTTACCACAACCCTTACATATATGAGGATAAAACAATTGCAGGGTATCTTCCATTAATGAAGAAAGAAAATTCATGTAGGGGGCGGAATAAAGGTGACTAAAATAGCAATTGGTATAATTCCTCTACTTTTCCAAGTGGAATTACCTGAATAGATGTTTTCAATTTACTAAGCGATTTGCTGTTGTATTTGCTGACTACAATTTTCTCAAAACCTAGTTTTTCTGCTTCTGCAATACGCTGCTCAATTCGGTTTACTGCTCTAATCTCTCCGCTCAATCCCACTTCACCTGCAAAACAAATTCCTTGTGGCAATGGCTGATCTTCATAACTGCTTAATAAAGCAGATACTACGGCAAGATCAATGGATGGATCTTCCACTTTAATACCTCCTGCAATATTTATAAAAACATCCTTCACTCCAAAATGAAAACCACCTCGTTTTTCCAATACTGCCAATAGCAATTGAACCCTTCTTAAATCAAAGCCACTAACTGTTCGCTGTGGTGTTCCATACACACTTTGAGTAACCAATGCCTGGGTTTCAATTAAAAGAGGACGCATCCCTTCAATAGTTGCCGCAATAGCTATACCACTTAATTGATCTTCTTTTTGAGTAATTAGAATTTCACTTGGATTATTCACAGGTCTCATTCCCTGGCCTGTCATTTCATAAATGCCTAATTCTGCAGTTGAGCCAAATCTGTTTTTTAAAGTTCTTAATATCCTGTAAGCATAATGTCTATCACCTTCAAATTGCAATACCGTGTCCACCATGTGTTCCAAAATTTTCGGACCAGCAATGTTTCCGTCTTTGGTAATATGTCCTATTAAGAAAACAGGTGTATTGGTTTCTTTGGCAAATCGCTGCAACTCTGCTGTACATTCTCTAATTTGGCTGACACTTCCTGAAGAAGATTCCACAAAAGGTGATTGAAGGGTTTGAATTGAATCTACAATTACCAATTGAGGCTTGAGTTTTTTAATTTCCTTGAAAATCGTTTGAGTATCCGTTTCGGTTAGTAAATAAAAGTTGTCATTCAGAATTCCCAAACGATCTGCTCTCATTTTTATTTGTTGTTCGCTTTCTTCTCCGCTGATATATAGAGTAACAATATTTTTTAATTGCAAACCATTTTGAAGAAACAAGGTTGATTTACCAATACCTGGCTCACCACCAACCAAAACGATACTGCCTAGCACAATTCCACCACCCAGCACTCTATTCAATTCCGAATCACCGCAAGGAATTCTTTTTTCCTCTGCACTGGTTACATCGCTGATGGAAATGGTTTTTAATTTTCCGGTTCCGCTATACTCTTTCCAATCATCTTTATTATTCTTATCTGTTCCTTTTGTAATCACTTCTTCTACAAAACAATTCCATTGATTACACGATGGACACTTACCCAACCATTTTGCACTTTCATAACCGCAATGCTGACAAAAAAAAGAAGATTTCGTTTTACTCATGCGGTAAAAGTAGAATCAATTTAGATAAAGAAAAAAAAGTAAAATTTATTTTCAGAAATCCAGAATAAAAAATTTGAAATCAGAAAAATAAAAAATGAACACTTTTGATTTGAGGATTTTACATTTATTAAATGAGCTTACTACAAAGTAAAAGAGCCAGCATTTCTGCTGACTCTTTATACTTACTAACCCATTAAATTCTACTGCTAAATTACATATTGCATGCACAAAAAAAAATAAAAT